>PMXH01000145.1 GCA_003165855.1 Acidobacteriaceae bacterium
GTCCCGGTGGGTTCCGAGTGGATGGTCGGCACTTACGGCGCGGGCATTCTCGGCCTCGACCATTCTGGGCACTTTCATTCTTTCGAGAAGGCTTCCGGGTCATTTGAAGTGAACCCTAACGCGATGCTGGTAACTCCCGATTACATCCTGGCGGGCACGCTGGGGAATGGTTTGTATCTCTATGATCGGCAATCCGAGCGCTGGTCGGTCATCAACAGTGGTTTGCCGTCTTTGAACGTGACCGCGCTGGCGCGCGGGAATGGTTACATCTACGTTGGTACTGACAACGGGCTGGTCCGCATTCCAGAGCAGAAGCTGCACTCATGAAAAACCTTATTTGGTCGGTTCTTATTTCGCTTTTCGCGTCGCCGCTGCTGTTTGCCGACGCAGGCATCCTTATTCCTCGCGACAAGCAGCAACCTGATCCCGCAATCCTCTCGCTCGAGGAAATGGAAATCACGATCCGCATCGACAATGGCGATGCGCGGGTCTTCGTGCGCCAGGTTTTTGCCAATCACACCGGCGGCATTCAGGAAGGGAACTATATTTTCGCTCTGCCGAGCCATGCCACGATTTCCGATTTTGCCACCTGGGACGGGCCTGTGAGGATTCCCGCGGTCATACTCGAACGCAAGCGCGCCGAAGAGATCTACAACCAACTCAAACAGCAAGTGATCGATCCCGGTCTTCTTCAGATGGGTGAACGCGGTGCTGACGAGGCGAAGCGCACTTCTGTCTTCAGCGCCCGCATCGTTCCCATTCCCGCGTTCGGGACGAAGCGTCTGGAGATCGAGTATCACGAATCGATTCCGGTGGAGAATCTGAAGTCGTACTTTGCCATCCCGTTACGTCCGGACGCGTATCAGGCCCAAGCCGCGCGCCGTCTTCGCATTAATTTCGAACTGCACACGGCTCACGCCATTCGAAACCTCCAGGCGCCCGCCGCAAGCTTCCCTCTGCAACTGGAGCGGAACACCGCTCACCTCATCCAAGGCCACTTTGAAGGAAAGGACGTCAACCTCGGCGAAGACTTCGTGATCACCTACGACTTGGATCCTGCTGCATCGGACACGCTCCAGATCCTAACGCATCGCAATCCGGTCAGCGGCCAGCCTTCGCCAACCGAAACCGCTCCGGTCCGCAGTACGAACGAACCTGGCTTCTTTGAGGCCGAAGCGCTGCTCGGGTTCGGGACTGGCTCTGCCCCTGCCGCAAACGCAGTCAGTGGCCCTCCCAAGACAGTCGTCGTGCTGTTCGATACATCGCTTTCCATGCAATGGGAGAAGCTGGAGCGCAGCTACCAGGCTCTGGAAACGCTATTGCGGGGCCTCCGCCCCGCCGACCACTTCAGCCTCGTGCTCTTCAATTCGGAGACTCATGTGTTGCCGCTCGGTGCCGCGGATGGCGGCAGCATTCAGCACGCGATTGAATTTGTCCGCGCCAGCCGCCTGCGCGGCGGCACCGATTTGCGACGCGCCCTGCAGACCGGACTCCAACAAGTGGCGTCTCCCGGCGCGGCCAACACTTATCTGGTGATTCTGAGCGACGGCGGCGCGACCCGCGGTCCTATTACAAATAGCAAACTTGCGGCGTGGTACGCCGCCACCTGGAAGCAACTCCCGGAGACCCAACGGCCGCCCACTTATATTCTCGCCGTCGGCGATGATGCCAACTTGCCTCTGTTCCGCATGCTTGCCCGGCAGGATGGGGTTCTCGAACATGTGCTATCGACCGAGCCCATGGAGTTCAAGTTGAATTCGTTCCTCTCCAAAATCGGCCGCAGTCCTCTCGGCCAGCTCGATGTTGCCATCGCTCCGGAAAGCTCTGTTGACGCGGTTTACCCGCTTCAGGCCGGAACTTTTTCCGGATCACTGGCTTCGTGGGTTGGGCGTTACCAGAAGCCGCAGGAGGATGTAAGTTTCAGAGTTCACGGCGTACGCGACGGAACTCCGGTGGAACTGATGGGGAAAGTCAGCTTCCCCCGCGAGTCTTTCGATCATCCGCAACTGCCCCGCCTCTGGGCCCGTGCCCGCGTCGATGCCCTGCTGGAGAAGATCGAGCGGGAAGGCGAAGACCAGGCCACCATCGACGAAATTATCCGGTTGGCGCGCCAATACAAGTTCGTCACGCCCTATACGTCGTTTCTGGCAGTGCCGCGCGCGCTGCTGCGTCCGCGAGTGATCCGTCCTGGCGATCCCATTCTCCGCGTCAGAACCGACCCGTCGATCGCTTCCGTTGTCGCTCTGTTCCCTTTCGGATTAATGCAGCCGCTGCGTTATCTCTCTTCGGAAGATATCTGGCAGACCCGCTTTCTTGCTCCCACAGACATGCAGGATGGGACCTACACCGTGCGCCTCATCCTGCGTGACCGGTTGGGGCGGACATATCGCGAGTCGAAGACGTTTGTGATCGCCAGCAAGCCGCCGGTGGTCGAGGTAAAGCTTGACCGCAAACGTTTCCAGCGCGGCCAACCGATTGACCTGAGAGTCCAAGCCTCGCAGAGCACTCGTACTCTGGTGGCGCGGCTGGATGGGGCAGCGCCTGTGGAACTCAAGTGGGATCCGCGAGCGGCCGCCAATACCGGCGAGATGCTCATTCCCGATCAGATGATTCCCGGTTCTTACAAGCTGACGGTTACCGCCGAAGACATTGCTCACAACATCGGCACCGGGGAGGTGCAGATTGAAGTACTTCCTTAATTCATCGCGCAGAAACGTATGGAATCGGCGCATGCGCCCGCTGGCGCTGGCCGGGTTCATCCTTGCGCTGGGATCGGCCGTCGCCGCTCTGGGCGAGTTGCCTTCGTGGATTCGGAACNNGGCTGGGATCGTTCTTGTGGTCGGATCGGCTTTTGCCGCTCTTGGCGAACTGCCTCCGTGGATTCGCAACATCGAAGCATCAAGCGCGCTGGAGGCGGTTTTCTTTCGCATGATGCCGTTGCCCGGAGGCGCTGTGCCTTTTCGCCGTCCGCCGTGCGAAACGCGTTCCGCCCTCGCGGACCTCATCAAGAATCAGCCTCGCAATGCCGAGCTATATTCTTTGCGCGCCCTGGAGGACGAACAACAGCTCGACTTCGGAGCCGCTGAGTCAGACTGGAAATCCTACGTCGAAAATTCGTCGGACAAGATCGAGGCACAACTCGCTCTTGCTGACTTCTATCATCGCCGTCTTCGTCCGGCGGACGAGATTAAGACGCTATCGTTGGTTGCGAACGCAGCACCCATTCCAGAAGAGAAGTTAACGCCGCCCGCGCAACAGCGCTCCTGGCAGGCGTTTGAGCGCATCTTCGGCGTCGTGCAAGCTCAGGGGCTCGGAAAAGATGCTTCCACCGCCCAGTACCGCGCCTGGATCGCGCGTTATCCGCAGGAGCAATCGCTCTATGTGCGCTTCCTGCACTTTCTGGTTGCGCAGAAGGAATATGCGGCCGCCGGACACCTGATCGCCGAGTACCAAAAACAGTTTCCGAGTGACCCGGTCTTTCCGGTGAAAGCAAAGGCGATGGTGGAGTATCGGCACGGCTCTGCCCGTGCAGGCTTGGCAGTATATGAGCAGCAATTTCAGCCACTGTGGGATCCGGACTTGGTCAAGAGTTATTTCGACCTGCTGCATGAGACCCAAAATCTCCGGAAGTTTCTCGACCAGGCTCACGCCTCGCTTAGCTCGAATCCCGAAGATTTGAATGCGACCGCGCGTATCTTTTATTACTACCAACAACAGGGCAAGCTCGAGGTGGCGCAGCAGGCAATTGCCGACTTCCGCGTCCACAAGGAAGCCCGCAAGGCGCCGTGGACATCGCAGGAGCTCCATATCTGCGCCCGACTTCTCGAAGACATCCACGCCTATCCCGAGGCGGCGCGCTATTACTTCGCGCTCTACAACAGCAACGGACGCCCCGATGCACAGGAACAGGCAATCGCGGGACTCACGAATCTCTTGCTTACCGCGCCGGAGACGTCGATTCGCTTTGGGTCCGGCGAGCTTTCCATGTATCGCGATATCGCCACCATGGATCAGGGGCCCGGCTATTTGAACGGGATTCTTTCGTTGATTCTGAACACAACAGAGCCAGCCTCGAATTACTCAATGGAAGAGCAACGCGCTGTGCCTTACTTCCATCGCTCTCGTGCTGCCGAACTGCTGGCTTTGCTAGATACGAAGTTCCCCACCTCTTCTCGTCGACCCGAACTTCATGCCAGCCTGCTCGAATTTTATTCAGCTACGGTGGAGAGTGATGCGGTTATTCAGGGTGGCCGCGACTTTCTGGCCGCTTTCCCGAATGCTCCACAGCGGACGGCGGTCGCTCTACTCATGGCCGACGCCTACTCGCGCAAGGACGACACGACGAGCGAATTCGCTATTTACGATTCCGTACTTCAGGAGCTCGCATCCCAGGCCCAGAACGTGCCTTTGGGAGCTGCCTCGGAGGGGATGAACTCGTCCTACAATTACGCGCCCCGCACAATCAATCGCGGCATGAACAACGCGACCGACGAAGCGGGAGAAGGAGGCGAGGAACCAGGATCTGGCGAGCCGCAAGAAGTCGCTGGGCGTCGGCGCCCAGTTAGCGGGGCTTTCCAGATCAGTTCGACCAATTCTCTTGCCCAACAAACCGGCGCGCGTTCCTCCGAATATGCGCGCGTTCTGGAGCGATATCTCGCTCGCCTCGTCCAAACGAAGCAAATCCCGCAGGCGCTGGCGGTGTTGCGACGCGAGATCGACCGCAATCCCGATGACCCCGGGCTCTACGAACGGCTCGCGGTGTTTCTCGAGCAAAATCAGTTAGGCGCCGAACAGGAAGAAGTTTACCGTCGTGCGATCTCGCGCTTTCCCGACCATTCCTGGTATGACAAACTCGCGCGCTTCTATCTGCGGCAGAGAAGAAACTCCGACTTCGAGCAGTTAACCCGCGATGCCGTCAAAACCTTCAGCGGCAGTGATCTTGAAAGGTATTTCTACAACGTCAACGGCGGCGGCCCCGTGTTGTATCTGCGCCTGAACCAGTATGCGAATCAGCGTTTCCCGCACAACCCGGTATTCGTTCGGAATCTTCTCTCCGCTTACAGGACACCTGCGACCCGCGATCCGGTCGCCTGGGAAGCGTTGTTGCGTCAGCACTGGTTCGAGGAAACAAGTCTTCGCGATGAATTCTTCGAGTTTCTTTCGCGTACCGGCAAGCTGGAATCGGAGTTGAGCGCCTTGCGCCAGAGCGCGCCGGATGCAGCGAATTGGGACAGGAATCCTGCTGCCGCCGATTTTCTCGCCTATGGCAACCTGTGGCGCTCGCACTTTGAAGAAAGCGCGCCGATACTCCGATCGCTTGCCTCCCAATATCCTGCAGAGTTCGAAATTGCCCGTACTGCTTCTTCCGTATATCGCTCCCTCGCGTACTTCGACCCCGCCGATACCGCCGTTGCTGCGCGCATCGAAGATAATCTCCTTCAGGCGAATCCCGGCAATACTGAGATCCTCGCCCGCATTGGCGACATCTACGCCGATCGCGATCAATTTGCGCAAGCCGCTCCCTACTGGGAACGCATCCCGCAAGTTTTCCCAGGCCAGGACGGCGGATACCTCGACGCCGCGACCATCTACTGGGACTACTATGACTTTGATAACGCACTCCGCCTGCTCAATCTGGGGCGCGATCGCCTTGCCGATCCCAATCTCTATTCCTACGAAGCGGGTGCGATCTACGAAAGCAAACGGGACTATCCCCACGCTATCGAAGAATACGTAAAAGGCTCGCTCGCCGGTTCCGCCGATTCTCGTACTGAACTCCGATTGCTTGCACTCGCGCGCCGCCCCAAGTTCCGCGACCTCGTTGATCAGACCACCGTCAAAACCGTGGCACCATTGAATCCCACCATGCCTGCAATCTACCTTCGCGTAAAGGTTCTGGAAGCGCAGAATCGCAAGCCGGAAATGGCGACATTCCTCGATGCACTGACGAGCGGCACAACTTCCATCGAGCAAGCGGAGGACCTCGAAAGCCTGGCGCAGCAGAAATCGCTGGAAGCCGTCCGCCAGCACGCTCTCGAAAAAGAGGCTGGGCTTACCAGCGACCCGGTTGCGCGCCTCGAGCTTCGTTATTCGCTCATTCGACTGTACGAAGGCTGTAAGGATCTCCAGTCTGCCCAGAAGAACGTCGAGGCGCTCTACCGCGAGAATCCCAAGATTCTGGGCGTCGTCCGCTCCACTGTCGATTTCTACTGGCGCACCAAGAATTATCCGCAGGCCATTTCCGTACTGCTCCAGGCCGCTAACGACTCTTATCCCGAGCTGAGTGTTCAGTTCACCTATGAGGCCGCTCGCAAGTCGACCGATGCCAGGCAGTATTCGCAAGCACGCGATCTGCTCACGCAGCTGTTGAAAGATTCGCCTTACAACGGCGAATATCTCGCAGCCATTGCAGACACGTACGCACAAGCCGGTGACGACCAGGGTTTGAAACAGTTCTACACCGAGAAGATCGCGCTGTTCCGTACCGCGTCGCTCCCGGCGGATGCCCGCAAGGCTCAGACCGCCACTTTGCGGCGCGGTCTCATTCCTGCGCTCACCCGCATGAGGGACTACGCTGGCGCGGTCGATCAGTACATCGAACTCATCAACAATTATCCGGAAGATGACACGCTCGTCACCGAGGCCGCCTTGTACGGACTGCATTACCAGCGCCAGCAACAACTCGTCGACTTCTACGCAAAGACGATCTCCCAGTCGCCGCGCGACTACCGATGGTCTACAGTGCTGGCGCGGATCCAGACCAATCTCGAAAACTACCCGGCTGCGATTGAGACCTACGCCAAGGCCATCACCATTCGCCCCGATCGCGTCGACCTTTACACCGCGCGCGCAGGTCTCGAAGAACGGTTGATGCGCTTCGATGACGCGGTCTCTGACTACGAACACATCTATGAGCTCGCGTACAAAGACCCGCAGTGGATGGAGAAAATCGCGACCGTGCGCGCTCGTCAAGGTAAGCGGAGGGAAACTGTCGCCGCCCTCAAAGCGGCTTTGATCGATGGCCGACCGGAGAATGCGTCGAACTATTTCGAGGTCGCGCGCCGATTGGAATCCTGGGGGATGCTCGCGGAGGCCCGCACTTTTGCTGAACTCGGTATCAAGACAGCAGGACCTGACCTGCTGGCTGCGGCAGAGAATCAAACGGGAGCGAAAACCTACACTCGGATCATGACCCGCCTCCGCCAGCAGGACAAGGCATGTGCCACGCTGGAGGGTTCCCTGGCAGATGCGTCGTCGAACTTGCCCGTCCTCAAGGAACAAATTGCGGCGCGAGGAATCGCCGCCGTGACGGACGCCCAGTGGCGCGAAAGAGTGCGCCGCACCCGCATCGAGACTGCCCGCAACGGCATGGCCGCCGTTCTCGCAGAGATGGGCAACACCGTGAACTTGTTTTTTACACCCGAGGAGAGGCTCGGGTTCGCCCACTTTGCTGAATCCAAGAAGATCGGCATGAACGTTGCCGACGTCGAGAGGTTCGCGATTCCTCTCGCCCAAAGCGCCGCTCTCGCCGACCAGGAATCGCGATGGCGTTTTGAAGTGATGATGCAGGTTCCGAACGATTTTCCAAACCTCTATAGCCGCATGCCAGTCTTCTTCGACCTGCAACGCCGTCGCGGACGCTTTGCCGAGCTTGGGTCGCAGTTAGAGCAGTACGCCGCGGTGCTGCCGCCCGCCAACCGCCATGCTCCCCTGCTTGAAGCCGCCGACGCGTACCGCTCCGCTGGCGACCAACAAAACGAGTTGCGGCTGCTCTCGAACACTTCCGTTTACAGCCTGGACAACGCCCACCAGCAGCGTCTCTTCGAATTGCTCCTGGCGCAGCGGCCGCAGGAACTCGTCCTAATCGCTTCGACGTGGACTCCCGCGGGCGAAAATGCCGCCAATTACCTGGTCGCGAACGGCGGACCCGCTCTGGTGCACAGCGCAATTGTGGCGCGCGGGCAACATCGTCCGCCAGTCTGGACCAAGTCATATCTAGCGCTCGCGGGACTGTATTACTCGGAACCCGCAGCGGACGTCAACAATGCCTTCCTCGGCGCGCTCGGTGACCAGACCATCGCCGAATGTCTCGCTAAGCCCGTCGATCGTGCGCAGCAGCTTGCCGGCAACACCTGGTTTTACTACGGGTCCCGCTATGGTGAGTACCTCGGAGCAACCAAGCTAGGCAACCCTGAGGACTTTCTGCCCGCGGTCCTGGAGCAGAGTCCGGTTTCATCTTCCGGATACTTAACCTTGGCTGACTACTACGCTGGTTCCGCCGATTCCGAGCACGCCATTGCGGATTACAACCACACGCTCGAACTTTCCCCGGACCGCCCGGATGTACACGATAGTCTCGCCATCGTCTATTACAAGCGAGGCGATCATGCTGCTGCAATCGCCCAGTGGAGGCAGGCGTTCGCGGTACTCTCGAAGCAGCTCAACAGTTCGCACGTCCCGGAGACTTTCTGGAAGGACTTCGGACGCACTTGCGATCAGCTTCGTGCCCGGCATCGCTATTCGGAGCTCAAGCCCGATGCCGACGCCATCGTTCGCACCTACCTCCTCCGCAACGGCAGCTACCGCTCAAACGCTGTTTTGCAGGCAGCCTACGCCGCCGTAGGCGACCCTACTTCCGCGACAGCGTGGCTCCTGGAGGTTGTCTCCGCGGCACCGGACCCCACGCAGATTCTGGCCGATGTCGTCGACGCACCTTGGATCCCACTCCTCCACCGCGCTCCGATCTATCAGCGTATTCTCCAGTCCAAGCAGGATGCGCTCGCTTCCCTCACAGGCCTAGAGCGTGACAATGCCCACCAGTCCCTCGGTTCCTGGCAAGTGCGCTGGATCAGGTACCTCATCCTCACCAAGCAATATGCGCAAGGGGCTGACGCCATTGCCGCTTTATCCAAAGAGACTCGAGACGCGGAGTCCGCCGCTCTGGTTCCACTTGACCTGCGTCTCGCTGCGCAACTGGGAACTCTGGACTCCAAGATCGCCGAGTATCGCGCCGAGCCACAGAACATTCCCGATTCAAGTCTGCTTCGAGCAGCAGCACGCCAGCTGTTTGAGGCCGGGGACAAGCAGTCTGCGCGCGAGATTCTCGAATTCGTATTTGCTCGCGAGATCGATGAACATCAGTTCAACGCCGCCAACTTCATGGGCCTCGCCGAGATTCGCCTTGCTTCGGGAGATCCTTCCGGTGCCCTAGATTTGCTCCGCCGGTTGGTGGTGGTCGTGGGAAATCCCTTCGAGAATCTTGATCCTGCCGCGGCACTGCTGGAAAAGACCGGCCACAATGCTGAAGCCGTCGAGTTTCTGGAGCAACTCGTTAAGTCGGCGCCTTGGGATGCTTCGTACCGTTTGCGTCTCGCCAAAGCTAGAACGGCCGCGGGGCAGAACGCTGCTGCGGCCCAGGAAGGACTCGCCTCGATCGCCTCCGGGTCGGAAATTCCTTATGATCTCCGCATCAGAGCTGCTTCTTCTTTTGCAGGCCGGCCGCACGCCGATCTCGGAAGCGGCGAACTGAACCTGCTTGCCGGAAACGCGAGTAGCATCTCTCCAACTGCTGCCGACAAGTTCTACTTCTACGAAGCTCGGATCGAGGCCGCGCAGAGCGCAGCCGATCCGCAGGCCAGGCTCCAACTGTTGAGTCACTGCGTCATCGATTTTCCGCGGCGAGACGAAGCTCGCGTTCCACTGTTTCAGGCTGCGGCGAGTCTGCGCTCCGATGAGTTTGCTGTCGCAGTTCTGGAACCGCTTCTGCAAAAGCAATTCCTCGGCAGCGTTGCTCCCTCTGCGGCCAATTCCGATGAGGAACAGATTATCAGTTCCGAAAACGACGATGAAAACGAAAGCGAGCCCATAAACATCGCTATTAGGCCGTCGCTCAAAATTTCCCGCGCCCAAGAAGCGCAACTGGCGCAGACGATCGGCGAGACGATGAGACGGTTGAATCGGCTGTCTGACGCCGTCTCTTACTTCGAAGTGGCTCGCCGCCTCGAGGATTCGCCAGAGTTACGCAGGGAAAGCAGAAAGAAGATTGCAGATCTTAGGGCAGCACTGCGAATGCAGCAACAGAATGNNAAGGGAGGCGCAAAGCCATGAAACGGATCGCCACACTCCTCCTAATCGCTATCGTTTGTGCGGGCATCGGCTGGGGTGCTTATTCGGGAACCAATCCGGCTGAGCCGCCGTCACCGCTCTCGAAGTATGTTCCCGCTGGTCCACTGCTCTACCTGGAGGCCAAAGATTTCTCCGCACTACTCGCGGATTGGAACTCTTCTGCGCAGAAAAAGCAATGGAGCCAGAGCAGCAACTTCGGAGTCTTTTCCCGCTCGCGCCTCTTTATGCGTCTGAATGGCGCGGGCAGTCAATTCGCCACCGCGGCCGGTCTTCCCCCTGACATGAACTTCCTTTCGCAGGTTGCCGGAACTCGCAGCGCGCTTGCTCTGTATGACATCGGCAACCTGCAATTTCTCTACATCACATACCTGCCGTCCGCCAAGTCCATGGAGACAACTCTCTGGCAAACTCGCGCCAAGTTCGAGCCGCGCAGTGCTGGCGGCGTGGACTTCTATGTGCGCCGTGATCCAGAGTCGCAAAGAGAGGTCGCCTTCGCGGTTTCCGGCGACTACCTACTGCTCGCGACCCGTGAAGATCTTCTGGCAGGCGCGCTGCAATTGATGTCCGGCAGCCAGAACCGCACGGTCGAAAGCGAACCGTGGTGGACACAATCGGTTGCCTCCGCCGGAGAAGCCGGCGAGTTGCGCATGGTTCTCAACCTCGCGAAGATCGTGCCCAGCCCGTACTTTCGCACTTACTGGGTGCAACAAAACATCACAAACTTGACGCAGTACTCCGCGGAGATTTCTGATTTATTCCGTTCCAAAAAACAATACCGCGAAGAGCGTGTCCTGATGCGAAAAGCGGCGCCGGCTGCAGACGCCTCTTCCGACGAACTCAAAGCGGTCGCCGACCTCGTTCGCCTCGTTCCGGAGAACGCGAGCATCTATGAAGCCAAGGCACACCCCTCGGCTGATTCCTGCTTCGATCTGCTTGAGGCTAAGCTGCTCGCCCCACATCTGGGGCCGCCGCCTGCCTCGCAGATTGCTCCACAGGTGCAACTCACCTCAGGCGAAACGGGCGCAGGCTCCGATCTCGAGACTCGCATCGATCAGTCGCCTGTGCAGCGAACCTTGACGCCAGAAAACACATCGGCATTGAAGAAACTTCTCAACAAGACTGAACTCCTGGCTTCGCTTCAGGTGCAATCTACTGAGCGCGACAAGGCAGGTGTCTTCGTGAGAATCCGTTCTGCAGCGGTTCTGGTGGCGGCTTCCGACTGGAACGAGGCAAGCGTCCACTCCGCTCTCGCCGATGTTGTTCGTCCCGGCCTCACTGTCAGCGAGCTCGGCGTGGCTTGGCAGCAGAAATCCGGCTATCAGGAATTCACCGGCCTCTGGCCGCTCGTGGCCTCCGTTCGCGGCAAATATCTGCTGGTTTCCGATGATCCGGACTTGATGGCGGCGATCTTATCCAACTTCAATCGCAAGTCGGATGTGCAACCCTCTGTCTTCATCGCTGGCTTCAATCATTCCGGTGAGCGCGCTAACTTCGCTCGCTTCTCCAGCGTAGTCGACCGGCCCAACATGGAGCAGTTCAACGCCCCGGGCATGGAGCGGCAACCGCAATTCTTTTCCGAGAATATGGTGAGCTTAAGCTCGACTCTCGCCGACGTCTCCGCGGAACGCATTACGGTCCGCACCGACGGCGCCAAAGTCAGGCAGACGGTTACCTACGAATGGTCGCAATAAGGAATCTCGTACTTCTGTTGGTCATCGCATGGATGCTCCCGCTGTCGCTTTCCAGCGATGTCGGTGTCGGGATTCCTTTGCCCGAGCGTACGAACCCTCCTGGGATTTCGCTTTTTGCTCAATCGGCTAGTCAGATGTTGAATCGAGATTTCCCTAGCGGTGATATTTCGTTTCTGCTACTCGACGCTACCACGGGTAATGTGCTGGCCTCGCGCTGGGATTATCCGGAGACGCCGATTCCTCTCGGCTCACTGGTGAAACCATTTACCGCGCTGGCCTACGGTGAGCATCACGCATTTCGATATCCGGCGTATGTGTGCCAAGGAACGGCCACCGGTTGCTGGCTTCCACGTGGCCATGGGCAAGTCGGTCTCGCTTCCGCGATTGCTTACTCCTGCAACTCTTACTTCCGGCTGCTAACCCAAGGAATGACTGCCTCCGATGTCTCGCCCACAGCCACGCGCTTTGGCCTTAAGCCGCCTGCTCCAGAGGCCGCGGGACCTGCACTCGCCGGTATCGGCAATCGCTGGCAGATCTCGCCGTTGAGCATGGCGCGTGCGTATCTAGAATTGCCCCGCCGCCGCGATCAGCCCGGCGTGCGCCAGATTCTCGCGGGAATGGCGCAGTCGGCGAAGCAAGGAACCGGTGCCGAAGTTGATCGCGCTCTCCCTTTCCCCGATGCTCTCGTAAAAACCGGCACAGCGCGGTGCACTCACGCCAAGCGTGCTTCCGGCGACGGTTTCACCATCGCCATGATGCCGTTCGAAAATCCCCAGCTCCTGCTCATGGTTCGCGTGCATGGCGTTCCGGGAGCCCAGGCCGCTAAGATTGCCGGACAGATGTTGCGCCGCCTCCAGGAGTGAATCGCCACGCTCAGATGAAGATCACAACCGCATTCCTCGCGCTGATTCTGGCAAGTTCTCCGGTTGTCGCCCAGGACGTGCGCGTCGGTGTGTTCGGCCTGTTCCATCCGCGTCAGCTTGCATTGAGGCCTTTGGTTGGTTCCGCTCTGGTTGTACACGTTTCGGGAGAGTCTCTGGTGCTCGAAGAAAGCTCAGGTGTGAACATCGCCGACATCCGTATCGGCGGAGAAAAAGTTGTTCTACGTGTTGGATCCCATATCTTGAGGGGCTCGAAGATCACCGTCACCGGCCGTAACAACGGTCCGGCCGACTTCAATCTCGCCATCGCCGGCAAGATCACGCGTCACTATCACGGCACGCTCGAAGTGAAACCTGATTCCCAAGCACTAACAGCCGTCGTAACTATGGACTTGGAAACTGCGGTTGCCTCAGTTGTAGCGGCGGAAGGCACGGTTGACACGCCCCCCGAATCCCTGAAAGCGCTGGCTGTCGCAGTTCGCTCCTATTTTGTTGCTGGCAAAGGGCGCCACCGCGATTTCGATTTCTGTGATACTACCCACTGTCAATTCCTCCGCGAATCGCCTGCGAGCAGCAGTGCAGCGGCCCAGGCAGTCGATGCTACGCGGGGCTTGGTCCTCGCTTACCAATCTCAGACCTTCGCCGCCATGTACACACGCAGTTGCAGCGGGCGTACGCTTACGCCTGCCGAAGTCGGGCTGCCTTCCGCCGCCTACCCCTACTATTCCGTCGATTGCACGTATTGCCGCCAGCATCCATCGAGCTGGCAGAGTCGGCTCTCTGCTGAGGATGATGCAACCCTCCGCCGCTCCAACGAGTCATCGCGGCTGCGCCTCGACCGTCGACTAGGCTGGAGCGCCGTCCCAAGCAATACCTTCGTCATGCGAAAAGAGGGGGAGGACATCGTCTTGCGAGGAGTTGGCCAGGGACACGGTATCGGACTTTGCCAGGCCGGGGCAAAGGCAATGGCCGAAGAAGGCGCCGACTTCCGCGGAATCCTCGCTCACTATTACCCGAATACCGTTGTCACCAAACTTGGCCGCGCAGCCCGTCTGCGTTGATCGCCTCATACTTGCCCACTACCCCCGTCGTGGTTGGGTAGAGCATGCAAAGAAGTGATGGAATGGATTCAAGTTTGCGATGCATATTTCTAGTCACGAATCCGCAAGAAGCTGCTAAGTCATTTGCGTGATGGGTAATTGCTCGCCGTAGTCTGGCGTGCTGCCCAGTTGCGTTCAAACGATCGGCTGCAGAATCCTCAATTTCTACCGTAGCGGGGATGCAGAAAACAATTGACGGAGAGACCTTACGGTCCTACGATCAACCAGTTATGATTTTGCCGAATTACCACCGTCACCATCATCACCACCACCATGCGATGAGCGTGTCGGCGGAGCACTTCGGATGACGGCCTAAAAGCATTAATTAGGAAATCCAAGCCCGCTGATGCGAACCTCGCAGCAGCGGGTTTTTTGTTTCTGTCGCGGCACTCGAAGGTGCCTGGGACTCACTGAAACAGGAGGTTTCGATGGAGATTGACTTCGACAAAATGCAAGGCCTGGCGCCCGCGGTGATTCAGGATGCAGACAGCGGTGAGTTGCTCATGGTGGGTTTCATGAACCGGGAAGCGCTGGCGACGACGTTGCAGACGGGATTCGTCACCTTCTACAGCCGTACCCGGCAAACGCTTTGGACGAAAGGCGAAACCTCCGGTAATCGTCTGCAGGTCATTGCGGCGTGGACGGACTGTGACCGGGACACGGTGCTGCTGCGCGTCCAGGTGTTGGGCGCGGGTGTGGTCTGCCATAAGGGTTCGAGATCCTGCTTTACGCAGGAACTACCGCTCGGCGCGGCGGCGCGGGCTTTGAAAGATGAGGCGCGGCAATGAAACTTCGTCTGGGTATTCCCAAGGGTAGTTTGCAGGAAGCGACGCTCAGCCTGTTTGCACGCGCGGGACTGCGCGTCTATACCAGCGCGCGCTCCTATTTTGCCGCGACCGACGATCCTGAGATCGAATGCCTGCTCATTCGTGCGCAGGAAATGGCGCGCTATGTCGAACACGGTGCCTTGGATGCCGGCCTGACCGGTCTCGATTGGGTGCTGGAAAGTGGTCTCGAAGTAGTCAGCGTTACCGACCTGATCTATGCCAAACAGAGTATGGGCAAAGTGAAGTGGGTGCTGGCTGTGCCGGAGGATTCCAGCTTTCAGAAGTCCGAAGACCTTGAAGGACGGATCGTTGCCACGGAACTGGTGAGTTTCACGCGGAACTACTTTGCCAGCCGCAATGTGCCGGTACGGGTTGAGTTCTCTTGGGGCGCGACTGAAGTCAAGCCACCGTTGCTGGCAGACGCCATCGTGGAAGTCACTGAGACCGGGAGTTCGTTGCGTGCCAACCATCTGAGAATCATCGAAACGGTGCTGGAATCCAATACGCAACTGGTCGCGAACAAAGCGGCATGGGTCGATCCCGAACGGCGGCAAAAAATCGAAAACCTGGCGGTGATGCTCTGCGGAGCCCTGGCCGCACAAGGCCGGGTCGGCCTGATGCTCAATGTGCGCAAACCGGATCTGGCGGCTGTTCTTGGGCTGCTGCCCGCGTTGAAGAATCCGACGGTCGCGCCCTTGGCCGATGGCGAATGGGTGGCAGTGAACACCGTCATTGAAGAGCACACCGCTTGGTCTCTAATTCCAAAGCTCAAACAGGCAAATGCCCAAGGCATCGTCGAGTATCCCCTGAACAAGGTGGTGATGTGATGCGCATCCGCATTCTTGACGGGCCTAAGAGAGACCGTTTCTTGCGATCGATCGAGGATCGCGGCGCGACCGATCTGGCCGAGGTTGAGCCGGCAGTGCGCCGCATCGTGAAGCAGGTCCGGCGTGAGGGCGATCGAGCTTTACGCCGTTATGCGGAGCGGTGGGACGGGTTAGGCAAAAACGAATCTGTGCGCGTGCCCGAAGCTGTCCTGCAGCAGGCCTGGCAGAAAACTCCTGCGGAGCTCCGCGATGCCATCGCTCAGGCGGCCGCCAACATTCGCCGCTTTTGCGAATGGCAGAAACCGGAGGAGTGGCGTCGCGAAATTCACCCCGGAGTTTGTGTGGGACAGTTGGTGCGTCCATTGGCTTCGGTGGGATGCTATGTGCCGGGAGGGCGATATCCATTGCCTTCGACGTTGCTCATGACGGTGATTCCGGCGCAGGTTGCGGGCGTGCCAGAAATTCGCGTGGTGTCGCCGCGTCCAGCCCAAGCGATATTGGCGGCTGCCGCATTTCTCGGCGTAAGCGAGTTCTACCGTGTGGGCGGGGCGCAAGCGGTCGCAGCGCTGGCCTATGGAACGGAGAGTATTCCACGCGTCGACAAAATCGTCGGTCCCGGCAACCGATACGTGACCGCAGCGAAGAAGCTAGTTGCCTTCGATTGCGCCATTGAATTCCTAGCCGGTCCCACCGAAGCTGTGTTCATCAGCGAAGAGGGTAATGCGGTGTTCATCGCGTGTGATCTGGTGGCGCAGGCGGAACACGATCCCGACGCGCTCTGCATCTTGA
Organism: Acidobacteriaceae bacterium; assembly: GCA_003165855.1. Taxonomy (GTDB): domain Bacteria; phylum Acidobacteriota; class Terriglobia; order Terriglobales; family Acidobacteriaceae; genus Sulfotelmatobacter. The sequence continues at coordinate 16,241 of PMXH01000145.1, forward strand.
TTACGAGTTCGCGTGAATTAGCGAAAGCTGTTCAAGCGGAAGTGCAGCAGCGCGTTCGGACAAATCCAATTGCCGCTGCGTCGCTTTCTCGTCGCGGGGCGATCCTTCTGGTTGCTTCACTCGACGATGCGATTGAGATTTCGAACCGCATTGCGCCTGAGCACCTCACGCTGCCGGCCGAACTGGCTCCAGCGGTTCAAAATGCCGGATCGGTTTTTCTTAGCGAGTTTACGCCCCAGTCCGCAGGGGACTACATCTCCGGTCCGAACCACGTTTTGCCGACCGGGGGGATGGCGCGCGTGCGCGGCGGTCTGAGCGTGCTGGATTATGTCCGCCTCATCTCGTATCAGGAAGTTTCCGGCGAAGGGATTCACCGCATCGCACCGCCGGCGATCGTGCTGGCCGAAGCGGAGGGTTTGCGCGGACACGCGGAATCGTTGCGTGTGAGGTGCTCGCATGCTTGAGGCTCGTACGGCGGTAAAGAGCTTGCATGCCTATCGGCCTCCGTTGGCTGGCCGTCAAGGACTGCGCCTTGATTTCAACGAGAGCACGGTCGGTTGCTCGCCGCGAGTGCTGGCGCGGCTGCGCTCAATGGACGCCGAAGCGCTGGCACGTTATCCGGAGCGTGAGCCGGTGGAAGGCGAGGTGGCTAGATTTCTCGAACTCGATGCGGCGCAGGTTCTGCTCACCAACGGAGTGGATGAAGCCATTCATCTGCTTTGCTCAACCTATCTCGATCCTGGAGATGAAGCGATCATCGTCGTGCCAACGTTTGCGATGTACGCGATCTTCGCTCAGGCGGAAGGCGCTTGCCTGATCCAGATTTTGTCCGGAGCGAACTTTGCGTTTCCCTTAGCGGAATTGCTCTCGCGGATCAGCGAGCGTACGCGGCTGATCGCGGTGGCAAATCCAAACAACCCCACTGGAACATCGGTCGCCGGCAAGGTTCTGCTTGAGATGGCTAGGGCTGCGCCCCAGGCGGCGGTGCTGGTAGACGAAGCCTATTTCGAGTTTCACGGCGAGACAATTCTCAACCATACGCGACGGCTGGCGAATCTCTTCGTGGCGCGGACCTTTTCCAAGGCTTACGGGTTGGCTGGCCTTCGAGTCGGCATTGTCGCCGGAGATGCGGAACAGATGGCGATGGTGCGGCGCGTGGCTTCTCCCTACAACGTGAATGCGGCCGCACTGGCAGTGTTGCCGGAGGCGCTTCGAGATCAGGAGTATGTGGAACACTATGTCGCCGAAGTGCGGCGCGGGCGCATTGATTTGGAGCGAGAACTCCAGACCCTCGGGCTACGCTACTGGCCGAGCTGCGCCAACTTTGTGCTGGTACGCGTCGGTCCCGCCCACACGGAATTCATTCAAGCTTTGCGCGCGAGAGGGATTCTGGTGCGCGATAGGAACTCCGACCCGGGATGCGAAGGCTGCGTGCGCCTGACCGTGGGATCGGAAGAGCATACGCGGGCTCTGATTGACGCGCTGCGCGATGTGGTCGGGAAACTCATGCCTGGCATAAGTAAGGGGCACCGCGGGGTGAGGGAATGAGAAAAGCCAAGCTGCATCGCAAGACCGCGGAAACCGAGATTCGGATTGCGCTCACAATTGAGGGCCGCGGAAAGTACGAGGTCTCCACTGGAATCCGATTTCTCGATCACATGCTGGAGTTGTTTACGCGGCACGGGGGATTCGATCTGAAAATCGCGGCAGTGGGCGACCTGGACGTTGATCAGCATCACACCGTCGAAGACGTGGGGATTGCTCTCGGCGAGGTCTTCGACCGGGCTTTGGGAGATCGCCGGGGAATTCTGCGGGCGGGTTACTTTGTCATGCCGATGGACGAGACGCTCGGCCTAGCGGCTGTCGATTTCGGAGGACGCGCGGCCGCGGTGGTTGATACCAAGGTCCGTGCCGCGCGGGTGGGAGATCTCCAGGTAGAACTGGTGTGCGATTTCTTTGAAGGCTTTGCGCGCGGCGCACGCGCCAATGTTCACGTGCGTGTACTTTACGGACGCTCCAGCCATCATAAGATCGAAGCCATCTTCAAAGCTTTTGCAAGAGCGCTGCGCGTGGCGTGTTCGCGCGATCGCCGCCTGGGCCGGATGCTGCCGAGCACTAAGGGACTTCTATGATCGCAATCGTGGATTATGGTGCGGGCAACTTGAATTCAGTGAAGAAGGCGTTTGACTATCTCGGGGCCGAAGTTGCCGTGACGGATCGGCCCGAGACTGTTGCAGCGGCGGACAAAGTCGTGCTACCCGGCGTTGGACACTTCTCTTCTCTGCGATCTCTCGACCGTGCCGGTTTGCGCGACACCTTGCTGCAAGCCGCTTCTTCCGGCACGCCGTTTCTCGGGATCTGCCTGGGAATGCAGTGGCTTTTCGAAGGGAGCGAGGAGTGCAGCGAGGTCGCAGGGGCGGGCATCTTTTCCGGCAGATGCCGGCAGTTTCCGTCCTCAGTGAAGTCGCCGCATGTGGGCTGGAATTCTCTGGCGATTCAGGAAGGCTCGCGGCTGCTGCGAGGCGTTGCTCAGAACTCTTTCGTTTACTACACGCACTCTTTCCATGCGCCTGTGGTGGCCGAAACCACGGCGGCCAGTGAATACGGGCTGCTGTTTGCTGGCGTCGTTGAGCGGGGCAACATTTTCGGAGTGCAGTTCCATTCGGAGAAATCAGGAGATGTGGGACTCGCGATCCTGAAGAACTTTTGTGAGGCCTGATTTGTTGACCAAGCGCATCATCGCCTGC
>PMXH01000359.1 GCA_003165855.1 Acidobacteriaceae bacterium
CACTTGACCACGTTCGCGATGTACACGTCTTCGCGCCGCAGGCCCATCGCCTTGATCATGTTATTGAGCAACTGCCCGGCGCGGCCAACGAACGGTTCGCCCTGCGCATCTTCATCCGCGCCAGGACCTTCGCCCACAAACATGAGTTCAGCGCGAGGATTGCCCACACCGAAGACAATCTGCTTGCGCCCCTGCTTGTGAAGTTTGCAGCGGGTACAGTCACCGAGGTCTTCGCGAATCAACTTGAGCGCGGCAACAGGATCGGCCACTCCATACTCCGGCTTCGGCGTCACGATTTCGAAAATGTTGTCCTCGGCCTTGGTTGGGACGACGGCGGATTTTCTTGCGGCCATTTCCTCTCGCAATTCTGACTGGATTGTCGATGACGACGTTAAGGACAAAGATGCTGGGACGGTTTCGGCGGCGAGCACCGCGCCTTCCATGGATTGCGCAGCCCGCGACTCCCGCCGGTAGAAATCGTAAATGCCCAGCTCATGGTAGTAGCGGACGCGTTCGGCGAGAGCGCGCCGCAATTCCGGGTCAAGAGTTGGGGGCATTGGCTTCTCGATTGTAATGCAGGAGGTGTAATGCAGGAGGGAGAAATGCGCCTTCAGGCTTTCACCGGCGACTTGCGCCGCCGGCGAATCTGGACGACCTGGTCGAGTACGCGCTGCGCCACTTCCCACTTCGTGGTCTCGGGGACTTCGACAACTTCCTCATTTGTGATGATGGTCACTTCATTGCGATCGGAATCAAAGCCGATACCTTCGCGGGAAACGTCGTTGACCACGATGGCATCAAGATGTTTAGCCGCGAGTTTCTGACGGGCATTTTCGAGGACGTTCTCAGTTTCCGCGGCGAAGCCGACAACAATCTGCGACTGCTTGCGCAGAGAAATCTCCTTGAGAATGTCCGCCGTCGGTTCAAGTTCGAGGGTGATCGGTCCTTTTCTTTTGATCTTCTGCGAGGAAGCTGCCTTCGCCCGGTAATCGGAAACAGCGGCCGTCTTGATCACGATGCTGGCCTGAGGCAACAGATCGAGCACGGCATCGCGCATCTGCTCGGCCGATTCCACGCGCGTGATCTCGGCTGCTCCTGGCGGGGTGAGCGCCGTAGGACCGCTGACCAGAAGCACGCGAGCGCCACGGCGCAAGGCAACTTCGGCTATGGCATACCCCATGCGTCCGCTGGATCGGTTAGTCAGGTAGCGAGCAGGGTCGATCTTTTCGCGCGTGGGTCCGGCAGTAATCAGAATGGTTTCGCCAGCGAGATCCTGTGATGCGCCCAGCGCTTCGAGAACGGCAGCGACGATGGCATCATTCTCGGCCAATCGCCCAGGTCCGGTCATGCCGCACGCAAGATATCCTGAACCCGGTTCAACTATCTTCACTCCGCGCTGGCGGAGAGTGTCCAGATTCGCCTGGGTCGCGGGATGATTCCACATGTTGACGTTCATCGCCGGCGCGACCACAACAGGAGCGGTCGTAGCGAGGTAAAGCGTGGTGAGGAAGTCGCTGGCAATGCCTTGCGCGAAGTGTGCCAGAACGTCGGCCGTGGCAGGAGCGACTAGCAGAGCGTCAATCGACTGCGCCACGGCGATGTGTTCGATGGCGGAATCGATGTTAGGCGCGTGCTCTTCGCCGGGCGCGAACATTCCGGTAATTACTTTTTCGCCCGAGAGCGCTGCGAACGTAAGAGGACGAACGAACTCCTGAGCCGCTCGCGTCATGACGACTTGCACGCGAATGCCGCGATCTTGCAGCAGGCGCACAATCTCGGCCGCCTTGTAAGCCGCTATGCCGCCCGTCACTCCCAGAGCAACCTTCATAGTGATCGAAACAGGTTATCGAAACATGGTTATCGAAAACATGTCTACCGAAACATGATTATTACAAAATGATCATCGATGGCGCGCCCTTAGGCGTCTCCGAAAGCCTTGTCCAGCACTTCGGCCGCCTGCTCCGCAGGGCTGCGCGTTTCGGGGATCTCCCATTTCACCTTGCCCGCGCGGATTTCGTCCTGCGCGATGCGGCAAGGCTTGCGGGAGTTGGTTTGAACCACCGGCGGGGCTCCGGATTGCAGTTGGCGGGCTCGCCGGGCGGCGACCAGAATGTAGCGATAGTTGCTGTCGAAGCCTTCGATCAATTTCATATATTCTCTCCCCCTGGTACCGGGATGTAAGATTTTAACTGCCGAAATTGGTGCGCTTCGTTCTTTCGTCTGCGACGCCAAAAGCTTGCACTACCATTTTCCCACGAAACTCAACGTTGCGGGGGCTTCCGGCCCTCCATAATGGTTACGGACGACTACCCGGAAGACTCGCCCCCTCCGGCGTCGCCGGCCGGCTTAAACGAGTCCAGAATCCGCTTCACGCGGTCGCGAATATTGGCCAGTCGGCAGCAATCTCCCAGCGCTACGGTCTTTGCTTCCTCGTCAGATAGCGCCCGCCCGGCGCGCAGCAACCGCTCGCCCCGTACGACCGCGCGCAACAGCCTGATTGAATCCTCCAGTTGATCGTTTATAAGAATGTAGTTGTAGCGGTGGTAATTCTCAATTTCACGAGTCGCCGCATCCAGGCGCCGGGCGATCACTTCGTCGCTGTCTTCGCTGCGCTTGCGCAACCGTTCTTCCAGTGTCTTTCGATCCGGCGGGAGAATGAAGATGCTGGTGGCGTCGGAGAGTTTTTGTTGAATCTGCGCCGCTCCCTGCACGTCGATATCGAGCAACAGGTCGCGGCCATTTTGTTCCGCCTCGCGCAGGAAGCGGCGCGCCGTTCCGTAGTAGTTGCCGAATACCTCGGCGTGCTCCAGGAACTCGCCCTCGCGAATCATCTTCTCGAATTCGGGGCGGGAGACAAAATAGTACTGCCTCCCATCTTTCTCGCTGCCACGAGGAGCACGCGTGGTGTAGGAAATGGAAAACTCCAGATCGCTCACCTTCTTCAGCAGCTCATTGACCAGCGTCGATTTACCTGAACCGGACGGCGCCGAGATGATATAGACGAGTGGCTTGGCAGGAGAACTCATTCCAGGTTCTGCACTTGCTCGCGGGATTTTTCGATCTCTGCCTTCATGGCGAGTCCGGCCTCGGTGATTTTCAGGGCCTCACCGGGCAGGCCGGAGGTCTTCGAAAGCAGCGTGTTNNGCGGCCTCCTGCAGCACCCGCTCTTTGTCGGCACTCGAGCCCAGCAGTTCCTGAATGCGTGATTGGAAGCGTTCTACATAGCTCTGCAACACAGTGCGCCGGTGAAGCTGCACGGTGTTAACGGCCTCGCTCAAATGAGCCATGCGCTGGCGGAGTTCCCGCTCGATGCCGCGGCCTTCCTGCTCCCGCATCTGATTCAGCCGGCCGAGCACTTCGCCCACCGTCGCCATCACCGCGGATTCAAGCGCTCCATCCTCAGGATTGCTACCGGAATCGAGTGCACCAGGAATGCGCAGGATGGCGTTCAGATCGGG
>PMXH01000317.1 GCA_003165855.1 Acidobacteriaceae bacterium
AAGGGCAAGATGATCTCGCTGGCCACCGAAACCGAGCGCACGCTGTTCTTCGATTTCCTGCCGCTGGATCTGGGATCGGTCCGCGGGTTTAAGACAAGAATCCATCTTTACACCGTGCCCGGGCAGGTCTTCTACGACGCCAGCCGCAAGCTGATTCTGCGGGGCGTGGATGGCATCGTGTTCGTCGCCGACTCGCAGGAACAGCGCATGGACGCCAACGTGGAAGCGCTCGACAACCTGATGTCGAACCTGAAAGAACACGGCTACGACTTCAACAAGATTCCCTACGTGCTGCAGCTGAATAAGCGGGACCTGCCGAATATCCTGTCCCCCGAGGCACTCAATAAAGAACTGCGGAAGAAGAATGAGGCCGTGATCGAGGCAGTCGCGTTTCAGGGTGTGGGCGTGTTTGAGACGCTGAAGGAAATCGCCCGGCAGGTGTTGACGGAGTTGAAGGCCGGCGGGTAGGGGAAGGCAGTTCTCAGTTCTCAGTTCTCAGTTCTCAGTTCTCAGTTCTCAGTTCTCAGTCACCGGTTATCGGCCCACGCTGGCGTGACTCACCCGCAATTTCGATTGCGTTAGTTCCCTGACGTCCAGCTCTCCCTTTTTGTCTTTGTCCAGCCGGTCGAACTCCGCTTCCATAAACTTCATCCACTCTTGCTTGGAGATCTTGCCGTTCTTGTTGGTATCGATAAGAAGAAGCAACTGCCGGACCTCTTCTTCTCCGAGCGCGAGCTTATCCTGCGGCTTCGGAACGGCTGCCTTGGTTTGAGCGACCGCGGTCCCCAGCACGGCCCAGGTTGCGACCGCTGCCGCAATCACCAGAATGACCAACACGATGTTTGTTCGCCTTACCATGAGCGCCTCCTGCGCTGAAAGCTGGTTCTCACTTATCCCCTATGACCCTAGAACTCAATGCGCAAGGCGAGTTGCCCGGTGCGGTTGCCGGCATTCTCCGCCGTCTGTGGCGCGCTGAGGACGCCGAAGGTTGCCGGCACATCGATCTGCGTGGCGGGAGGAGCGAAGTTGGGGTGGTTGAAAACGTTGGTAAATGTGGATTCGAAGCGGACCTTTACTCCCTCCGTAACCTGGAAGACTTTGGCAAGGCCGAGGCTGGCCGCGGCCGTGCCCGGTCCCTGGAGAATGCCGACTCCGGCGTTGCCGAAACGTCCGGCACCGGCGGGAGTGGGCGCGAAGGCCGCGAGGTTGAAGTATTGCGCGTGTGATTGTCCCTGATAGAAATTCGACGAGACCTGGTCGGGACGCAGGTACGCACCCCGATTGACCACGTTGGTGTTGGACTGGTCCGCGGAAGCACTGATGCTCGGTGTGAGCCATGGGCCGGTTTCAAGCACGGTCACGTTGGTCAGTTCCCAACCGCCCAGCACACCGTTCTTCCAGCCGCCAGTGTTCAGGAATGTGCGGCCCTGACCGAAAGGTAGCTGATAGAGTCCGGTGAAAAGAAAGCGGCTCCGGCGCGTTCCCTCGACATTGCCGTAATCACTGCGGATATCGAATCGATTGGCGATGGGGATGCCATAGTTGACTTCGCCCGCGAAGGCGGCAGGAGTATCGCCCTGGTTGTCGGCAAGATTTTTCGCCAGCGTGTAGTTGGCATCGAAGAAGAGGCCGTGTGAGGTNNGTGAAGTTCCACTGATTGGCTTGCGGGTCGCGGTAATTGGGATCGACACCCTGGTCGAGGCCACCGCCGCCGTATTGCACGCCAACCGAGGGTGGCGCGGTGTTGGGGAACTGGATGAGCGGCGCAGCGGTCGTACCGCTGTTGGTGTAAGTGTGCAGCGCGGAGGTGGGGTTACCGCTGTTGTTGAAGGACAGGGGACCGAGATTGGTTACGGTGAAGATCCCAAAGCCGGCGCGGATGACCGTCTTGGTATCGTTGAAGGGACGATAGGCGAGCGAGACGCGCGGCTGGAAATTGCGTTTATAAGTGTTGCGCAACGACTGCGGCAGATGATCCTGGCTGGCGGTTATGTAGTTGGTGCAGGGCAACGCCGTATAGCCGAGGTTGCAGGCGTTGAACGACTGCTGAAAGCCGAGATTCGAGGCTTGAAGATTATCCGTCGCTAGATAGCCGGCGAGAGTATTGGGCACGACGACGGAGTTGTTTCTCTGGTCGAAGTTTGCCAGGTTGCCGCCGTCTTCGGTGAAGCCGGGAAGGATTTGCCAGCGCAATCCGTAGCTCAGCGTAAGTCTGCTGTTGATCTGGTATTCATCCTGGCCGAATAGGCTGTACTGCCACGCGGTTCCGGCTACGTCGGGGCTGGAAACCGCAAAGAAAATAGTTGTCGGCTCGCCTTGAAGAAGATCGCCGAAGGAGTTGCCGGTGAATACGGGCTGGACAGGGTTGGTGTCGTTAAAAGTAAATAGCCCGAAGTCATCCGAAGGCAGAAAAGTTTCGATGTCGGCATAGCGCACCCTGCGCGCGTCAATACCAGTCTTGAAGGTGTGCTTGCCCCGCGTCCAGGTTACATTGTCCGTGAACTGCGTCGTCTTTGATTGAGTCACTCCGGTCTTGTCGCGGCCAATGGGAGTGAAGCCGGTTCCAGCATTGAAATTAAACGTAGGAAAGGCGTACGTGGTGGGATGCTGGCTGATGTTCACGCCGGTCAGATCGAGTTGCGCGAGCGCGTCCGCGCCTTCGATGGGAAAACCTACGCTGGTCGTCACATTGGTAAAGCCGAAGCGGAACTCGTTCAGGAGGCGCGGCGTGAGCACCCACGTGTGCGAGACCAGCAGGCTGCGATTGTGCACACTGTCGGAGTCGTCCGGCAGAAGGGGGTTGGCATAGTCTTCGGTGATGTTCTTCCGGCTGAAGCGCGCGTAGATCGACTGCTTGGAATTAATCGTCTGGTCGATGCGGAGATCGGCTCCGTCGGTGCGCGCGGGCGTGGATTGGAAGTTCTCGTAGTTATAGTTCACCTGGCCGGTAACGTTGGGGAGCGGGTAATAGCTGAGCAGTGCCGTGGCCGTAGGATTGATGTTCGCGATCGGCGTGGAGACCCCGAGCGCAGTCAGGTCGCCGTTGCGCTCGGCCTGCGTGGGCACAAGGAATTGCTCGGCAAGAGCGGTGGAGCGGCGATTTCCTTCGTAGTCGAAGAAGAAGAACGTACGATCTTTTCCGTTGTATAGATGCGGAAAGCTCAGCGGGCCGCCCAGCGCTCCGCCGAAAGTGTTGAAGTGCTTCGGCGATTTGCCATTGAAGCCGTAGGGATCGGCATCAAGCATGTCGTTCTGTAAATACTCAAACAGGCTGCCGTGATAACGGCTCGTGCCACTTTTCGTAGTGAAGGTGACGTCGCCTACCTGGGAAAATTCCGCGCTGTTGTTGAACGACGTTACTCTTACGGCAGAGATCCCCTCCTGCGATGGATACGCGTCCTGCAGCGCGCCATTCTGCCGCACGTTCGCGGTCGAGATGCCGTCGACCGAGAAGTTCACCATCGCCGAACTGGCGCCACCCAGCGCGATGTTGCCGGAACTATCCTGTTGCACGTCGGGCGAAACCGCCAGCGCTCCCAGAGGGCTCGTAGTGGTGGCGCGATTGTTCAGCGGAAGCTCAGTGATCTGCAGATTGTCCTTGGAGTCGCTGATCACCGCGTTCTCGGTATTGATCACAGCCACCGTGTCCGCAACTTCCACGGTCTGCGATTGACTCTTAATCCCGAGAGTGACATCGATCCTTAGCGTCTGCCGCGCGGCCAGCTCTGCGGATGGGATCTGGAACTCGGCAAAGCCTTCGGCCTGCGCCGCAACCGCATATCTTCCAGGCTTGAGGTTCACGAATTCAAAAGATCCGTTCTGGTCCGACGTGGCCGAGCGAGTACTGTTGTCTTCCAGACTCTGGATCTTCACAGAAGCCCCAGGTACCACCGCCTGCGTCGTGTCATGCACCACGCCTACGATGCTGCCGAAGGTGGATTGCGCGTGTGCGGAAACATTGATCCCGAGGACATAGAGGACGAGCAGCGCCGCCCCGATGCTTCGCGCGATCCTGCGCCCAATCCTGGGCCTAATCCTGAGATCGATAACTGCCTTGGTCATTGCCTGAGCCTCCCCCGAGACGACTCCACGAAAGTTATGTTTGCTGATTTTCTTGGAATTCACGCCCGTTGTTGCGAAGCTAGCATCCAGGCCATAAAGAAACTGTGGGCAGGGGATAAAGGAACCGTAAAGTCAGGCCGCAAAGAAACGATAGCGTGCAACAAAAATACCGATAAGGTAGGCTGTTCTCTGTATATCCGCCGCAGTCTCTAGCAGTTGCGGCGCAGGTGGCCTTCGAGAATGTTCCAAAGAAGGGACTTTATGGGTACTGGAAAAGCAAGACTGGCCGTCTTATTTCTCTCCTCATTTCTCTCCGGGTGTCTATTGTCTTCCTCTGCTCTCTTCTCTCAAGTCACTTCCCTGCACGGCATCGACGTCACCGATCTCGACCGCAAGGCCGATCCCTGCAATGACTTCTACGAGTTTGCCAACGGCACCTGGCGGGCCAACAATCCGATTCCAGCCTCGATGACGCGCTGGAGCAAGCGCTGGGCGGCGGGTGAGGCGTCCAAGGACAAGCTGAAGGAGATTCTGGAAGCCGCCGCCGTGGACAAGAACGCTCCCAAGGGCAGCACGGAGCAGATCATCGGCGACTACTACGGCGCTTGCATGGATGAGTCGCGGGTGAATGCGCGCGGCATGGAACCGCTGAAGCCATGGTTCGCTCGCATCGATGCCGCGAAAGACATCGTGGAACTGCAGCGCGTGATGGCCGACATGCACGACATTCTCGTGGCTGATCCGTTCGCGTTCGGCGGCCAGCAGGATCCGCACAAACCGTCGTGGGTGCTGGCCGACATCGGCGCCAGCGGGTTGGGACTGCCGGATCGCGACTACTACCTGAAGCCGGAGCCACGTTTCAAGGAAGCACGGGAGAAATATGTCCTGCACATTGCCGCCATGTTCAAGCTTGCGGGATGGGACGAGAAAACGTCAGCGTCCGCGGCCCAGACGATTATGGGGATGGAGACCAAGCTCGCCGAAGCATCGCTCGACAACGTCACCCTGCGCGATCCAGCGGCCACCGATCACAACACAACCTTCGCGCAGCTGCAGGCGATGGCGCCGCACATCGACTGGGTGGAATATTTCAAGCACAAGCAGATTCCGCAGGATGTCGACCTGAATGTTGACGAGCCGAAGTTTATGCAGGAACTCGACCGCCAGGTGCACGAGGTTCCGCTGGCGGACTGGAAAGTGTATTTGAAGTGGCATCTGTTGGCCTCGACCGCGGATTCCCTTTCGGCGCCCTTCATGGAGGAGGATTTCGCGTTCAAGGGAAAATACTTGAGCGGGACGACGGAGATGAAGCCGCGATGGAAGCGCTGCGCCGAGTCAACGGATCAACTTCTGGGCGAGGCGTTGGGAAAGAAGTATGTGGAGAAATATTTCCCACCGGAAGCCAAGGCCCGTATGCAGGAGATGGTGCGGAATCTGCTGGGGGCGATGCGTGACGACATCCTGAGCCGGCCCTGGATGAGTGACGACACGAAAGAAAAAGCGATGGCCAAGATTGCCACGTTCAATCCCAAGATCGGGTATCCGGATAAGTGGAAAGACTACAGTCATGTGGAGATCCGGCGCGACGCTTTCTTTGAAGACGTGATTGCCGGCCGAAAGTTTGTAGAACAAGACGACCGGCTCACCATCGGCAGGCCGGTGGATCGCGGGCGCTGGGGCATGACGCCGCCCACGTCCGATGCGTACTACAATCCGCTGATGAATGAGATCGTGTTTCCGGCGGGAATTTTGCAGCCTCCGGCGTTTGATGTGAAGGCGGTCGATGCGGTGAATTATGGCGCCATCGGAGTGGTGATCGGCCACGAGATTTCGCACGGCTTCGACGATCAAGGCGCACAGTTCGATTATCTTGGCCGCCTGCGCAACTGGTGGACGGACGCCGACTTGAAGCAGTTCCAGGCCCGTGCCGCTTGCGTGGCCACTCAGTTCGATAACTACTTCATCGAGCCAGGCGTTCATCACAACGGCAAACTGGTGCTGGGCGAGAGCATTGGCGACCTGGGCGGCGCGAAGGTGGCGTTTCTGGCCTACGAGAAATCGCTCGTAAACAAGCCGCGTCCCGCGGATATTGATGGGTTCTCGCCGGAGCAACAATTTTTTGTCGGCTGGGGACAGTTCCGCGGCGATGAGATTCGCATCGAGACTCAGCGCTTGATGATCCAGGGCGATCCGCATCCTATTGCGAAGTATCGCGTGATCGGACCGCTATCCAACTTGCCGGAGTTTCAGAAAGTGTGGAACTGCAAGGCCGATGCCGCCATGGTGCGGCCCGAGGGAACGCGGTGTGACGTTTGGTGAGGCGATTCGGCGACAGCTCATTAAACGCGCAGCCACACCTTGTAGCGGTATTTAATGATTTTTTCTTCGCCGGCTTTCAAGGTGACTTCCCAGGTCAGGCGCGAGAGCGGGTTGTCGACCGCGATGGCTTCCGCTAATTTGGCGGCCTTCCCGTCGTCGGTCTGCGATTCCACCGTACCTCGCACTCGATCTGCAATGCTCAGGCGCACCTCTTTGCTCTTGTAGTTCTTGATGGTCAGCGTTCCTTCCACGGTCACTTGATCGTAGTTGTAGTTGCGCCGCCGCTGAAGATCCTTTTGCCGCTCAACTTCGTTCTCTTCATGGCTGGCGCGGATGTCGGTCGCCACCGTCAGCTTCAGGCTTGAGGTTGCTCCCTTCGGCGTGTAGGGCACGGTATCCTGCGAAAGCGGCTTGGTGCCGGAAATGACCATGGTGGGCGCGCTGGTCCAGGGAAATTTCGTCGTATTCTTCAGCCGCAGAGCGTGCCAGATGTTGTCTTTCGTGCCTCGATCCGATCCCGAATTTAAATTGTTCTGGGCGATACCGAATCCGTCCACCCGCGGCTGGTCTTCCAGGTTCCACTCATAAATGTGTTCGTAGTTCACCGTTTCGGAGAATACGTTATAAGTCGCGCGCTCGCCTCGCGCCAGGGTCACATTCTTTCGGCTGTACAAAAAGAGATCTTCTTCCTGCGCTCCCTTTAACTCTTCGGTGGTGGCCGCAAAACTTGGCACCGCCTCTTGGTCAAGGCCGCCGATCGGGGCGCCCATCGTCATCTGCCCCGCGATCGCGTTCGAATAGCGCGCGCTCATGTCATCTTTGCGCGAGGCCGCCTGCATGAACTCGAGCAGGCTCTGCTGCAGCGCCATGGGAGAAGGAACGTTCGAATACGCAAAATTCGGTACGCCCACCACGAAGAAAAGATCGGTGTCCTTCAAGTCCTCGGCATCGTTAACCAGCACGGCTTGCATCGTGATCTGCGCCGTCTTGTCGTCTTGCAACGAGACGAGATACGAAGGGGTCCACCCCAATCCATGTTCGAGATACCCCATCGTCAGGTTGGCATGGCCGGTCTCGCCTTTGATTTTGAATCGCAGTGCCTTGCGCTCCTCGTCCTGCGCTTGCTGGAGTACGGGATCCGCCGGCAGAATCACGCGAGCGATATTGTGGAAGTAGAGAGCCAGGAGCTTGCCGTCGGATTTCAGCAGCAGGAATTCCGGCTGGGCACGCGGCTGCGGAGCAACGGACAACGCATTCGAGTAAAGGCTCTCCCCCGATGAGTTCTGCTGTGCCGCCACTACACTCGATTTCTCTGCCTGCCGAAACCCGACGATCTCGCCGGTGTACTCCTTCTGGTTGTTGTCGACGATAGTAACCACCTTGCCCGCATTCGCCAGCAGCACGTCCGCCAGCACCGTCAGGCTCTGTTGCGCTGAGACTCTGTAGCGGTGAGCGACCACTTCATCCAGCGACGCCCCCGCATCATTCGGCGCAATCCACAAAGAGCCCAGAGTCGCGTTCGGGACCGGCGCAAGGTTCCCCACTCCGGCCTCCAGACCCACGTCTCCCTGCTTTACCACGAAGGCGAGGCCATTCTTGAAGGCCGCGACCGCTGCCGGTTTCAGTTCGGTTTCCGGCGCTTCTCCGGAATGGGCAGCCAGCGAGACAACGCATGTACACGCAATCAAAGCGAACCGGCGCGGGACCTTCATCAAAGACCTCCCGAGATCGCAATCGATCATGATTATGCGATGGGAACGAAGGGAGGGCGAGATGCAAGTAAGGTTCTGCCCACAACGATGGCCCGAGACCGCAAACGGCCGAAATAGCTGAGTCGCCCGCTTGCCTCGATGAACTTGCTTTTGCCAATCCCACGATATAAATTGCACGATGTTCTAGAAACTTCGGGAGGAGACGGAATGCCCGACTGGAAGAACCACGGCCTGCGCATCATTCGCAGCTGCGAACTCGACAGCAACACACCGCAAACGCCTGGCATGACCCGCGCCGAAGCCATCTCGCGGGCGCGCGTGGGCGCGCAAAAGCTGTGGGCCGGAACCGTGGTGGTTCATCCCAACGCCAAGACCGGCCCGCATCATCACGGAGAATTGGAAACCGTGATCTACGTGGTGCGCGGCCGCGCCCGCTTTCGCTGGGGAGATCATTTGGAATTCGTCGACGAAGCCGGCCCCGGAGACTTCGTCTACGTTCCTCCCTACGTTCCTCATCAGGAGCTGAACGCCCGCAAAGACCAGCCGGTGGAAGCGGTGATCGTGCGCAGCGGTCAGGAGCCGGTCGTCGTCAATTTGGACATTCCCAGTCCGGAGGACCCTCCCGACACTCCGCAGGACGATCCCTTTCACTCCGCGCCGGGAAAGCGCTGAGCCGGAGTGCATTCGTTGTCTTCCAGTATTGCACCTGCCTATTGCTGAGCCGCCGGCTTTGGTTTCTTCCTGGCTGCCGGCCGATTCGCTTTCTTGGTTGCTTCCTGCTAATTGTTACTTCCGTACCGCCTCTCGTGGGCCATTTTCCTCGACATCGCAACCAGCTACGATCAATCTGCCCCAGTCCATCGGGACGAACGTTAACGTTATCGGAAAAAGAAGTGGAGTAACTATTATGCAGTTGCAGTCCAGAGAGTTCGTAGCCAGAGAATTCGTAGTAAGACCAGAAGTCAGCCGACACGTAATCATCAAACCCGACCCGCGTCCTTTTAATCCCGTGAGACCGGTAACCGTTCCTGAAGGCGGATCGACGTTATTGTTCCTATTGGCCGCGCTTACCGCAATGGGATGGGCGGCAACACAACGATACTGCCAGCGAATTGGTGGAAACGCTACGCCTTCGCCGATTGCTCGCTAGGCAGAGACGAGCCAACCGTTCCAAATTCCACCAAACACAATTAAGCGCTTAGAAGCACTGCGGCTGAATCTCCCAATCAGGAGATTACAGTCGCGGTGTGCACGCCCTCTCCGGTTTCCGGAGCCCCCGGCTACGTTTTTGACTCCGCGATCTCATCGCGGCGACGACAGTGTAGAAACGCCCTTGCTTGCTGGAGCGACAAACGATCCCTTGTTCGTCTGTGAGATTGCCGAAAAGAGGCACAGGAGGGGTCTTAGGCAATCTAGGCCGGGCACGTGCCTCTGGTACTTCCCCAGATCCTGCTATTGCTCAGAGTTCCCTGAAGACTCAGCGGCGGTCTGCCAATGTCGGGCAAGACCATCGACATTCCGAATGTCCGGCTGATTCGCCTGACAACAAGCACGCGCCAATTTATGGGTTAAACAGGATTGATCGCGATCATTTTCCCGAAAGCAGACTTCTCGCCACTTTTCCTGAGTTTCCCGCCATTCGGAGCTGAGCGCAAATTTCCCACGAGTTGTGGCAGGTCCGCGAAGAATGAGTTTTGAGCGGTTACTTCGGTTCAAGGGACGAGCGCGAACCGGCCTCATTCACTGGCTGCCTAGATATTATTAGATTTGCGTTCGGCTCACTTCAGATCGGAGCCGTTTCGCTGGCGCGCCATGATGACAGGTCTCGACTCGAGTTCGTGGGACAGTGAAGGGAATCTTCTTGTCCCCCTGCACGGAATCCGAATCGCTCTGGGGCTGAGCCTTCTGGCCGCCAGCGTCTTCTGCGTGCTTACGTACCTGGGCGAAAGACGGTGGCATGATCAAAACCCGGGAGATTCCGGCTCATTTGTAACTCCGCCGTGGATATGGGGCCTCCGCCTCACCCTGGTGCTGGTGCCGTTTGTCCTTAGTGTGTTGCTGATCTCAACCCGCAGCGAACATTCCAAAGCGGCCGGCGCGGGCGTGGCGTTTGCACTGTTCTCCTTAGGGTTATTGCTTGGCATCGCAGGCCTTTTGGGTCTGTTTCTCGCGTTCTTCCCGGATCCTTATACTTTGCCAGACCTTGTCGCAATTCTCACGTTTCTTGCCAGCAGTCTCTGGATTGTGGTTTCAGCAATCCGGATTGGAAAAGTAAGCTTTGGTTTATTTTTTCTGGCCCTCGTGACAACCGCAGTCTGCCTCATCTGGGGAAATCATGTCTTGGACGATAAAGAGTACAAGCTCGGGCGGCAGCATGAAGAGCAGAAAGGCAAGCCACCATTGAGCTTGTTGCTCCCCTCGAACGCGCCCAACACGTCCTTACCTCGGAAGCCGAAATCTCTCGGGGTTGAGGCTAAATCGATTTCACTCACCGAAGGCCTTAGGTCCCAATGATCTTGTTGCTCCTCAGCGCCGGCTCCGGCCAATAAAAAGGGCGCCGGAATTAACCGGCGCCTCGAGGGCTCGCAAGATGCGGTCGAGCGAGTTGGGTAATCTCAAAAGAACTTATTTGCTCTCCGCGACGGGGCTAGCCCCGAAGTCGCCGCGGCGGTTGTTGGCTGCGGTGCGCGCGGCGCGGGCCGCCGGCATATTGGCGACTGCTGCCGCTCCGTAACGCTCCAGCAGCACCGGCGCCATAGTGTTTTCCGCTTCCTTGACGAAGATCATCTGATTCTCGGAAGCCATATCCACGCGGACGAAGTCTCCCAGTTTCACCTGGGCAGTGGCCACCAGATTTGCCAGCGGGAAAACCAGATGCCGTTCAATCGCCCGCTTCAGATGACGCGCGCCGTAACGCGGGTCGGTTCCTTCCTTCAGCAAAAACTCCTTTACCCCGGTGGTGCAGTTGAACACAAACTGATTGACGCCGGCCGCCATGAGCACGCGCTGCTGCACCATGCCCAGTTCGATCTCCAGAATCTGCGCCAGATGCTCGTCGCGCAGCGTCTTGAACACCACGGTCTTGTCGATGCGGTTCATGAACTCCGGTGTGAACTTGCGCCGCGCGGCTTCGACCGCGGTGCGCTGAATCTTGTCGTCGAAGCTGTTGTCCACTTCCACCACTCGAGGCGCAAAGCCCAGGCCACCGTCCACCAGGTCGGTCATCTCGCTGGCCCCCAGGTTCGAGGTCAGGATGATGATGCACTGCGACAGGTCGACGCGGCGATTGTCGCCCAGCGTGAGCGTCGCCTTATCCAGAATCCCGAGCAGCAGTTGCCACAGCGAGTCGCTGGCCTTCTCGATTTCGTCAAACAGAAGAATCGAGAGCTTCAGCTTCTCGGTGAACCACTGGTTCAGCGCTTCCTGCGTCAGCAGCGGATGCGTCTCACGATGCCCGAGGTATCCCGGAGGCGAGCCAATCAGCTTCGCAATCTCGTGGGAGTGCTGGAACTCGGCGCAGTCGATCTTGATGCAGGCGTGCGCATCGCCGAACAGGGCTTCGGCCATGGCTTCCACCACGCGAGTCTTGCCCGAGCCGGTCGGCCCCAGAAAAAGCAGGTTGCCCACGGGACGCCCAGGAGCGTTCAGGCCCGCCAGAAACATCTGGTAGATTTCGGCGACCTTTTCCACAGCCTGGTCCTGGCCCACAATGCGGCGGCGCAGGGCGGTTTCAAACTCTCCAGCGTCGGCGCTGCGGCGGTTCGGATCGAGCACGGTAGCAAGGTTCGTTCTCATAAGGTAGTTGTCTGTCCTGTCCCAGGCCGTGTCTCCGGCCTTTTGCCTGCTTTTCGCCGAACCTGCCAGGCTTCTGTTGCCTGCGACTCCCCCATCTTCCAGAGGTGACAAAATCTGTCAATGAAAACCAGTCGCTGGCCTGATCTGATAGCCGTCCGGGCTACCTTGGATTAAGCAAGCGTCTGGCCACCGATGGCGGATGGTTTGAGAAACCGAAAACCCTATATTTGGCTGGACTTAGATCGTTGCCCGCCATATTAGAACATCCCGCAGTGGAAAGCTAAGAGAAAGGAAGAGAAATAGTTTGCGCAAGGGGAAAGGGCAAGTACCCAGTACCGAGTACCAAGCAGCCGGGCAGGCGGCGGGTAGATTAGTTGATTTCCCTCCGGGCTGCCCTGTTTTCCCTGCGGCCGCGCCCTTGACCCGCATCCGGAAAACCGTGCTCGGTACCAGGTACTCGAAACTTTCCCATTGAACAAGGGGGGATGACCGGTGGTAACTGGTAAAGGTCGAGAGCTGCGGATTAGCATCCAAGTGAGTGGCTTTCCTGGAGGGATTCTTGCGACGCTTGTCGGTGCTCACGATTGCTGCTGTTTCCTGTCTTCTATTTGGCGGGGCCGCCATGCGGCTGAGCCCAAGGCTTTCCTCGGCACTGGCGGCGCAACCGCAAAGCGCGCAAGCGGTGCCGGCAGTGGCCGCTGCAACCGCACCAGGTGCGCAACTGAAGCCGGTGAGCGCCACGCTCTCCAGCACTGTAAAGCCCGCGGACATCCCTTCGCTCCAACCTTCCGCCGCTCCCGGCACCGAGATCTACACCGCGAAGCGCGGAGAAAGCATCCCAACGGTTGCCCATACATATTTGAAGAGGACTGCATACCTCACTTCCTCGGAGCTCGCCGAAGCCATCCGCCACGCAAATGGCAACCGCTCCGGCAACATACTAAAGGGAGGCGAGCAGATCACCATCCCCGGAATTCTCTCCGCGCCCATCGTCGAGAAGACAATTCCCGTGGCCAAAGACTTTGAAGTCCGCGCCGTCTACCTC
>PMXH01000242.1 GCA_003165855.1 Acidobacteriaceae bacterium
CTTAGATTCAGTGGAGAAATAGGTCGTTATGAGACGCCTCAGCTGCACACTCTTCATCGTAGCTCTTACACTTGTAAACGCTCATCGCGCCGAAGCGCAACTTGAGCTGTGCAATCATACGACAGTAGGAATCAACTCCGTCGTAGTGTACATCGAAAATGGCGCGTGGTATGCGGCGGGATGGTATAGAGCCGACCCCAACGAATGTACTGTGGTGAGATCGGAAATCGATAATCGTTATTATTACGTACACGGAGAAGAGATAAACGGATCGCGACAGTGGGGTGACGGTAACTCCTGGTGTGTTAATCCCACCGATGCCTTCACGATTCCTACCAACCGCCCATGTCAGCAAAACGAACAACTTCGAGGATTCTCAACGATCGATACCGGAGATAATGATGAATTCGAATTTGACTATAGTTGTTCCGATTGCGCCCCGCCGCCCCCGGAAAAACCACAATGGCAGAAGGACCTAGATTGGTCTATCAGCAATTCCGACGCCGGTGGGTCTACGGACTGTCCATTAGATTATCCGTATCCTGAGTGCGTAATAAGCGGTGGCCGAGCATGCCTGATGAGACATGCTAAGCAGTCAGCCCATGATCATGACTGTGCGAATGCCTTACGAGTGGCGTTAGTAACCCAATGCCACAACCGAGGTGCAGCTAATGGCATCGCCGCCGCTGGTGAATCTCAGGTGTGTCAGTATCTGGGGCCACCCGATCCGGTCGTAAGTGCACCTCCACCCCCGACTCCGCCCGCTGTCGGGGGCTCGGGCTCCCCTCACCCCATTGCTTTTACAAACCAATCTGGCATGGTTCTGTACATTTATTATTTTGTTAGCAAAGGCGGAACCGTCGATTGTAGAAACTATAGCAACGGGGGCAACATGCCTCCACAAGGCCGCGCAGCATTCACAGTTCCAGCAGGCTATACAGCCCATTTTGTTTTCCAAAAGTCCCCAGACCCTTGTCCCGTAAGCACTATCCGATCCGAAGTGAACATCCCTGGTGGAAATCCAAATCCCCAGACCATGTCGGTTCAGTAACAGAACCAGTCCATTTCCGAGCAGCAGTATGCGAAGCCGTCTCCTCTTCTGCGCGGCAATTTGTTCTGAGTGGACACAGGAGCGGCTCGGCTGCAGGGGGTGCATATTCCCTCCCGTCCTGTTCTCACCCCCTTTCCCGTTTGACCCTTCTTTTCTCGCGCCTGTAAGATCAAAAGTCCTAACCACAGAGGACCCTTCGGCTTCGCCTCAGGGCAGGCTCCGAGGAGCACAGGGTAAAACCTAGATCTATCCTGTGAGCGTCTTTGTCCCCTGTGGTGAAGGTTTTCAGACCGCTGGTTGATCCCGATGCCGCACGAACTGCCCAAATCCTACGAGCCGGGCGCGATTGAAACGCGCTGGGCCGAGTACTGGATCAAAGAAAAACTCTTTTCTGTGCCCACGCCGCCGGAAGGCGAAACGCGTCCGGTGTTCACGCTGCTGTTGCCGCCTCCGAATGTTACCGGGCGGCTGCACATGGGGCACATGCTGAACCAGACGCAGATGGACATTATTGTGCGCTGGCATCGCATGCGCGGGTTCATTACGCTTTGGCTGCCGGGAACGGATCATGCCGGGATCGCCACGCAAATGATGGTGGAGCGAGATCTCGCAAAGGAAGGCAAGAAGCGACGGGACCTGGGACGCGAGAAGTTCATCGAGCGTGTGTGGGAATGGAAGAAGCTCTACGGGGGCGCGATTCTCGACCAGATGAAACGTCTGGGGGCGTCGGTGGACTGGGACCGGGAGTATTTCACGATGGACGAGAATCTATCGCGCGCGGTGCGCGAGGTGTTCGTCCGGCTGTACGAAGAAGGGCTGATTTATCGCGGGAAGTACATTGTGAACTGGTGTCCACGGTGCGAGACGGCAATTTCCGATCTCGAAGTGAAGCACGAGGATGTGGCCGGAAAGTTGTGGGAGATACGCTATCCGGTGGTGGGAACGAATGAATTCATTACGGTGGCGACGACTCGGCCGGAGACCATGCTGGGCGATACGGCGATCGCGGTGAATGCGAAGGACGAGCGGTATACGCATCTGCACGGCAAGCATGTTCTGTTGCCGCTGATGAAGCGGGAGATTCCCATCATCACCGATGAGTTGGCGCAGCCGGAGTTCGGCACGGGTGCGGTGAAGGTGACGCCGGCGCATGATCCCAATGACTTCGAGGCCGGAAAGCGGCACAACCTGCCGCAGATCGATGTGATGGATGAGCACGCGCACATGAACGCGAACGCAGGCGCGTATGCGGGACTCGACCGTTACGAGGCGCGGAAGCGGGTGCTGGCGGATTTGCAGGAGCAGGGATTCCTGGTGGGAGAGAAAGACTACGCGCTGGCGCTCGGCAAATGCGACCGCTGCGGGACGGTGGTTGAGCCGCGGCTTTCGGAGCAATGGTTTATTAAGATTCAGCCGCTGGCGCGGAAGGCGATCGAGGCGGTCGAAAGCGGCGAGATCACGATCGTCCCGGAGAATTACAAACAGATTTATCTGAACTGGATGAATAACATCCACGACTGGTGTATTTCGAGGCAGTTGTGGTGGGGGCATCGCATTCCGGCGTGGCGATGTGCTTGCGGCGAGATCATTGTGGCCCGGGAGACACCGACGAAGTGTCCGAAATGCGGCGGAGGGAAGCTGGAGCAGGATACCGACGTGCTCGACACCTGGTTTTCGTCGGGGCTGCTGCCGTTTACGACTCTGGGCTGGCCGGAGAAGACGCGCGATCAGGCGGTTTTTTATCCGACCACGCTGCTGATTACGGCCTACGAGATTCTGTTCTTCTGGGTGGCGCGGATGATCATGTTTGGCTGCCACTTCATGGACGGGCACGAGCAGGATCCAGCGCTGAAGAAGGCTAGCGGATGGGGTGAGAAGAAGAATGACAGCGTGCCCTTCCGGCAAGTGTACATTCACGCCCTGGTGCGCGATGCTGAGCGGCAGAAGATGTCGAAGACTAAAGGGAACGTGATTGATCCGCTGGGGATCATCGAGCGCTTCGGCACGGATGCAACTCGTTTCACTTTGGCAGCGATGGCGGCGCCGGGAACCGACATTGCCTTCAGCGAGAGCCGCACCGAAGGGTATCGCGCCTTTGCCAATAAGATCTGGAATGCCGCGCGGTTCATGTTCATGAACGTGGATCGAGTGGAGCCGGGAATGCGGCCCGGTCGAACAGCCCCTTCGACTTCGCTCAGGGCAGGCGAGGGCGGCTGTTCCCACATGGGTGTGGGAGCGTTCGAGGTTGGGACACTCGAAGACCGCTGGATTCTTTCGCGGTTCAATCGCGTGACCGCGGAGGTGAACGAGGCGCTGGGGACGTACCGGTTCCATGAAGCGGCGAACCGCATCTATGATTTTTTCTGGGGAGAGTTCTGCGACTGGTACCTGGAGCTAATCAAGCCGCGGCTTAATTTTGCGGAGGGCGCGGACCAGACGCAGGCACGAGTCGCTTGCGGCAATCTGGTTAATCTATTTGACGCGTCGTTGCGGTTGCTGCATCCGGTGATGCCGTTTATCACGGAAGAGATATGGCAGGCGATCTATGAGGGCAAGCCGCCGCTGAAGTCGATTGCGCTGGCCGGATTTCCACTGGCCGACGAAAAGCAGTTCGATCTCGGAGCCGAAACGGAAATGGCGATCCTTCAGGATCTAATCGTGAACGTGAGGAATGTACGGGCGGAATTGAAAGTTGAGCCGAAGGTGAAAGTTCCGATCGACGTGTTTGCGCACGAGCCCGGCATTCGCGCGATGATTGAGCAGAATCGAGGCTCGGTGGAGCGACTGGCGAATGTTGAAAGGATCGCGTTCGTGGATAGCTCGCTCGCTAAGCAGGCGGGTGCGCGCAGCACAGCGCGTTTTGACGTTCACGTGGTCTACGAAAGAAAAGTGGATGTTGCCGCCGAATGCGAGCGATTAAAGAAAGAACTGGATAAGGCCGAGAAGGAGTATGCGAACAACCAACGCCAGTTAGGCAACGAACAGTTTCTGGCGAAAGCCCCCGAAACCGTGGTGGCAGGCTTGCGCCGGAGAGCGGAGGAACTGGTCGGGCTGATTGCAAAAATTAAGAGCCAGAGGGCCGAGATGCATTGCCCCGAAACAAGCAACTGACGACTGGCTACCGGCAACTGTATCTATGGACTTTAACAGCCGACGGATTACCGCGATTTTGGAGAACGCGCTGCTCGAAGACCGAGCGACGCGGGATGCGACCAGCTATGCCTGCATCGATCCCAATCAGCGGGCGTCGGCGACCATCCTGGCCAAGCAGGACTGCATTCTGGCGGGAATCGGTTGCGTGGGGCGCATTCTCGATGTTTATGCGGTGCTCGATGGCGCGGTGACTTCGCACTACGAAGTGACGACGCATCCCGAGATATTCGACGGAGTGCGGCTGCATAAAGGGCAATCGGTGGCGGTGATCCAGCACAATGCACGAGTAGTTCTGTCGTGCGAGCGCGTGATCCTGAACTTTCTGCAGCGCATGAGCGGAATCGCGACGCTGACCCGGAAGTTCGTGGACGCGGTTTCAGGCACCAAGGCGCGCATCCTCGACACGCGCAAGACCGCGCCCGGACTGCGAGTGGTCGACAAGTACGCGGTGCGCTGCGGCGGAGGGCAGAATCACCGGCTCGATCTCTCCGACGGAGTGCTGATCAAGAATAACCACATCGCGCTGGCGGGAGGGATTGCGCCGGCGATTGAGCGCGGGCTGCGCAACCGGCGTGGTTCACAAGTCCTTGAGGTGGAAGTGCGCAACCAGGAAGAACTGGAGGAGGCCCTGGCCCACGGCGCGGAGGCGATTCTGCTGGACAACATGTCTCCGGAAGACGTGCGGCGCGCGGTGGAACGCTGTGCGAAGCTGGAACGCCGTATTCCAATGGAGTGCTCAGGCGGCATCCGGCTGGAAAATGTTCGCGCCTATGCCGAGACCGGTGTAGATTTTATTTCAGTCGGGCTGCTGACTCATTCGCCGCAGGCAGCGGATATGAGCTTGCGGGTTGTGCCGGCGTAGTCAAATGCTCTTCGGTCGTGGACTGCAATATCCTCCCTGGCAAGTAGTTCGTTTGTGCTTTTCCGTGCGCTCCCGCATAATTCCCGCATCAAGAAGACTGAGCCAATTCGAGGCAGTCGAGTTTCGCGTGCGAGGACGCCGGCGACCCACGAACAACCTACTGACGTTCGTCTGGGGCGCATTGTGCGCTTGCTGATGGAGCATGCGACGGTGGTGGTGAGCGGGACGAAGATCGCGGAGGAGATTTCGTCGAACCGCTCGGAAGTCTGGCGATTGGTTCAGCAGTTGAGAGGGCTGGGCGTGGACGTGGCGGGGCATCCAGCAACGGGGTATCAACTCATGGCGGTTCCGGATCTGTTGCTGCCTGAAATTCTGGGTCCATTGCTTCGCGGCACCATCTTCGACACAAAGGTTCATCACTTCTATAAGATCGGCTCGACCAATACGGCGGCCATGGCGGCCGCGGCGGAAGGCGCGGAGGAGGGCAGCGTTTTTCTTGCGGAGGAGCAAACTGCGGGCCGCGGGCGCGGAGCGAACTCCTGGGAGTCGGAAAGGTCGGCGGGGCTTTATTGCTCGGTGGTGTTGCGGCCGGCGCTGCCGCCTTCCGAGGTGCTGGTGCTGGCGCTAGCGGCTGGACTCGGGGTGCGCGCGGCGATTAAACAGGTGGACGGGCGTGTGACCGCGGACTTGAAGTGGCCCAACGATGTTTTGATCGGCGGCAAGAAGGTGTGTGGCATTCTCACCGAAATGAACGCAGAAGCCACACGGGTGCGCTACATCGTCGTGGGAATTGGGATCAACGTAAATCACTCGACCTTCCCGAAAGAAATCGAGAGCGAAGCGATTTCGCTGCGGATGGCAACGGGCAGCGAGTGGTCGCGGGTGGAAGTGGCTGCGGCTTTGCTAAAATCGCTCGACCGGGAATATCGTTCGCTGGTGGAACAGCCGGGCGCGCAGCAATCGATTCTTCAGCGATTTGCCGAGCAGTCATCGTGGGTGCGGGGGAAGCAGGTTCGGGTTGAGGAGAATGGTTCGAGAGTGGAAGGAACGACAGAAGGGCTGGATGAGCGCGGGTTCCTGCGGGTGCATACTGCGCAGGGACTGCGAACGGTTTTGAGTGGGACGGTGAGAGAAAACAAGCAATTAGCAATCAGCAGTTAGCAATTGGCATTCAGCC
>PMXH01000148.1 GCA_003165855.1 Acidobacteriaceae bacterium
ACGAAACTCAAGCTGATATTACCGCGGAAAACGCCGATGAAAAATTGACCGCGCTGGCCGATGGCGCTGGAGTGAAGGGTGCGGATATTGCCGGTTGCGCGACAACGCCCGTAACCAAGGCCCATGTCGAGGCTTCCATCGCCTTGGGAAAGTCGGTTGAAGTCACTGGCACCCCCACGCTGTTCATCAACGGCCGCAAACTTGGCAGCGTCGATGCGCGCGGGGGGGATGCCTACAAGGAGTTGGTGGAGTTTGCCGCGAAGGACGGGAAGTAGGCGACTTGGGGCTTTGCGCTCGCTACTTCTCGGTCACCCAGATCTCGTCCGTGACCCGGCCCCGGTTGGAGACCACGTGCGGTGTGATCATGATGAGCAATTCGTCGTCTTCTTTCATCAGGTTGTTATCGGTTGCGGCTTGATCGAGGCCGGGAATGGCGGCAAGGCCGGGGATTCCGGCCATTGATCGCTCGTCATTGGTAGTGATTTCTCCGGCTACCACGGCCGGTTCGCCATCGCGAAGCCGTATGCTGCCCTTGTATTCCTCGTTGGAAATTACTGGCACACCGTTTGAACTCTGTCCGGTCAGCGAGCGAACCTGCATTTCGAGCGCCA
Organism: Acidobacteriaceae bacterium; assembly: GCA_003165855.1. Taxonomy (GTDB): domain Bacteria; phylum Acidobacteriota; class Terriglobia; order Terriglobales; family Acidobacteriaceae; genus Sulfotelmatobacter. The sequence goes on from PMXH01000148.1 coordinate 612, forward strand.
TGCTGACTTCTCCATCGCCATGGATGACGGGCTTGGCTTTAATCGATAGCCCCAGGTCTTCGTAACTGACAGAAGGAAAAGGCGGAACGTAGCTTTGATTGCCCAGCACCGCGGAGATCGCCGAAGAATTATAGATGGGCGCGTAAGTGCCGTTCAGAATGGGATAGCGCTCGCCCAGGTGGAAGGTGGCTTCGTTGCCTTGCGCGGCGCGCAGGGTAGCGTGGCTGAGGCTGCGTGCCCACGATTCGTTGAGCGAAAGAGCTGCCGTAATGTGATCCAGGCTGACGCCGGAGAACGTAAGGCCGTTGCCGAAGGTGGCCAGCGGCTGGCTGAAGATGGAATTCTGTCCACCCTGAAGCTGTGCCAGAAGCCCGGAGAGCGCCGAACTGCCGGCCTGGTTGATGCCGCCGGAAGAGATCAGTTGGTTGACAAGCGAAGAGATGCTTTGTCCGCCGAGCGCCGCGAGGGCGGCCACCGGAATGTTGTACATATTGAAAGTGTCCGGAATGTGCATGCCAATTTCGCGGGTGAAGTTGTGGCTGATCTGGTAGATCTCGATATCGAGCACCACTTGCGGACGATCGCTGGTCAACTGGCGCATGAGCTTGGTACACGCCGCTAGAGTCGCCTGCGGCGCACGCACTTCCACGGTTCCAATTTGTCCAGAATTTATCTTTTGGAAGTCGCAGATATTGCGCAGAGAGGTGACCAGTTCGGTGGCCTCTTGGGGCGTAGTGGCTCCGGGCACCACAAAAGTAGCGAGCGACATGCGATCAAACTGCTTGTGATTCTCGGCGTTATCGGCCGCAATCAGCATCTGGTGGGCGTCGAGCGCGGTCCACATGGTTTTGCTGACGCGGCAAGCCAACTGGAGAGCAGTGAAGAAATCCACATCGTCGACGTAAAAACGCACGGTCTTGTTCTGCACTGAATCGTCAAACTCGGGAGTTACGCCATAGGCTGAGGCCAACTCGTTAAAAAGGCCGCGAACATCGCCGCGGTAGTGAAACGTTGCCCGCTCGGCCTTGGGCTGAAGGTGGATTTCGCCGTAGTCGACCGGCATCGCCGGTACTTCGCCCAGACCCGAAAGCGCCGGAGAGCGCAGAGCATCTTCGAGGCGCTGCTGCATGTAGTCGTTATCGGGATCGATCTTCAGCGCGGCGCGAAACTCGGCCGCGGCCTGCCATCGCTGGGCGTTCGCCAGGAGTGCCTCGCCCCGTTCCGTATGCTGAAAGACCAACTGCGACTTCGCCACTTCGCGTGCGGAAAAGAATTGCGAATTCTGCGGAACCAGCCGCGAGGCTTCGTCGAACTGAGCGAAGGCTTCTGCAAGGCGCTGGTGATTTTCCAGTTTCAGCCCGCGAGCATAGGCGTTGCGCGCTTCCTTGAGATCGTTCTTGGAGGGAACGCAGCTGATGCCGCCTGGGATGCCGTTCCCGCAGGAGATGGTCTGAGTGTCGACGGTGGTAGCGTCCCCGGCAAAAGCGGAAACGAGCGGCATTGCCGCCAGAAGACAAACCGCCGGAATAGACCACAGGTTACGCATTCGCTTGATTTTACCCTGCTGCCGCTCCTCGGAGAACGCTAATAGTGCCGGGTACCTTCGGTTCTAACGGGATCAGGGATCGAGCGGACAGCACCCTTAGAACGACTGACTGCTGCTTCCTTGCAGGAATGCGAACTCAACTCAGCATCAGGCGCTCTATGTCGCGTGCCTTGCCAGTCTTGTCGTCGCAGTCGATGACCACGGCGCAGAGGCGGACGTCGCCCGTGGCCGGCTCAAAGCGCACCGGCATGCCGTTGAGGAACTTGTTGACGACGAGTTCCTTCTTTACCCCGATCACGCCGTCGTAAGGACCGGTCATGCCGACATCGGTGACGTATGCGGTTCCGTTGGGCAAAATGCGTTCATCCGCAGTAGGCACGTGGGTGTGGGTGCCTACGACTGCCGTGACGCGGCCGTCGAGATACCAGCCGAGAGAAATCTTCTCCGAGGTGGCCTCGGCGTGGAAGTCCACGAAGATTATTTTGGCGTCGATCTTCTGCAAGAGTTGGTCGGCAGTGCGGAAAGGATCGTCGTTCGAAGCCATGAACACGCGCCCCTGCAGATTGATGACGGCGTAAGGAACTTTTGCTTTGTGGCCCTGATACACGCCCCAGCCGGGCATGTCCGAGGGATAATTTGCCGGACGAAGCACGCGGCGCTGCGGGCCGTGGCCATTGCCCTCGGCCATCTGGAAGAAATCGATGATTTCGCGTTTGTCCCAGACGTGGTTACCGGTGGTGATGACGTCGATATTCAGCTCAAAGAGTTCTTCGGCCAGCGCGGGAGTGATGCCGAAACCCGCGGCCGAGTTTTCCCCGTTGGCAATGACGAGATCGATGGCCTGATCGCGGACAATGCCGGGCAGTTTGTCCTTGACGATGGTGCGTCCAGGACGCCCGAAAATGTCGCCGATGAAGAGAATCCGCATGGGTTACGCCGAAGTTCGATGGTAACACGCGAATTCAGGCAACAGGCTGCTCGGCCAATCGCTTGACCTGGTTCAGCATGGCGTTGCGGATCATCCCGGAAAAGGGACGAACGAAGATCCAGTACATACGAAATCTCACGGTTGCGGAACGGCCGAACGTCTGCACTCGTGTTTCGGTCCTAAGCTGCGTGCCGCCATCCGAGGGTGCGAGTGAGAAGTTCCAAACCGCCTTGGCGTAGCCTTCGCGGTGAAAATCGGCGAACTCCGCTGAAGTGAGGCCACGAACGATTCCGCCGTCGGGTCTCCAGAATCGGCCGGCAATGCCCAGCAGGACCTCGCGCTGTGGAACTGTTGCGAGTTCGAGGAAAGAACCGTATCCGCCGGGTTTCGTATCGGACTGTGGGTTTCTGCCGCGGCCGATCCGATAACCGCGCAGCCGCATCAGTCCTCGAACGATGGAGAGATTTGAAAATTCGGCGTTCTTTAGGGCAGCGTAAGTTTTTTCAACCGAGGCGTGCACGAGGACCGAATGGCAAGAGCTCACTTGATACTGTGGCAGCCATTCGTCGATTGCCATCATTTCGCTAACTCCGCCGTGCGTAGAAAATCGTAGTTTCCTGCTGGATTCAACTTCAGATTCACGACTCGTTTGTTGTGGACGAGAACATTATCGAGATACCAAAGATCGATGTAAGGCAGTTCCTCGGCAAGGATGCGCTGGAGTTCGGCATAGATTGGCTTGCGGACTTTGGGGTCGACTTCGCGGCGGGCCTGGTCGATGAGAGCATTTACTTTAGGATTCGAGTAATAACCGCGATTGGCGCCGTTCGGGGGGAATTTAGCCGAGTGAAAGGCGTATTCGAAGATGTCAGGATCTTCATTGCCCCCGATCCAGCGCAGCCCGTAAAGCTGAAATGCCCCGTGGGTCACATCGGCGAAGAAGGTGGCGAATTCGAAGCTGCGAATGTCGAGCGCGATTCCTACCTCGCGCAACTGCTGCTGCATTACAGCCACCATCAGGCGCGTGTTTTCATCGGTTGAAGTCTTCATCGTGAGGTGGAAGCGCACACCATTCACAGCGGGATAGCCCGCGGCGTCAAGCAACTTTCGAGCCGCGTCGGGATCGTGGTTGTAAAGCGGTACATCGCCGTTGTAAGCCCAACTTTGCGGCGGAAGCACGCTGCGGGCCGGTTGCGCCCCGCCGCGCCACAGATACTCGATCATGGGCCGGCGATCGATAGCATAGGCGACGGCCTGGCGCACTCGCACATCTTGCAGTATTGGATCGCGCAGATTGAATCCCATATAAGCCAGCACGGTTCCCGGAGCACGCTCGACCGCGAGCGATGGATCGCGTTCCAGCGTCACCACGGTATCCGGTGTGAGTGCGTTGATGGCGGCGTCGGCGCTGCCTTTGCGCAGTTCGAGGGCGCGCGTGGTGGCATCGGGAACCACCGCGAAACGCAGGCGGGGCAGCCTGGCCCGCTCGCCCCAGTAATTGTCGTTGCGTTCGAGGATTACCTCCTTGTCGGTTTCGGCTGCGACAAACTTGAATGGTCCGGAGCCGATGGGGTGAGCGGTTACTTCATTTCCACTGCCATAAGGCACGACTCCGACCGCGCCGTCCGACACGTTCCACAGCAAGGTTGCGGAGGGTTCTTTCATGTGAAAGATGACGGTGTAGTCGTCCGGTGCGTCGATGTGATCCACGAAGCGGTACACTGCGGCTTTGGTGCTCCGAACTTGGCCCTGAAGCAGGGAATCGAAGGTCCACTTCACATCGCGCGAGGTGAGCGGGCGTCCGTCATGGAACTTTACGCCGTGATGCAGGTGAAAAACATAGGTTAGCGGATCGGGAATGTCCCAGCGCTCGGCCAGTCCTGGCGCGACATCCAGGTTGTCGCCGCGAAAAAGCAGATCGTCAAAGATCAGATTGTCAATGCGCTCCGACTGTGCGTCGACTCCTATGCGCGGGTCCAGATTTGTGGGGCTCGATTCAATCAGCATCACCAGCGTGTTCGGATCGGCCTTGCCGGAGCAGGAGAGCAGCGAAAGCGTCAAAGCGAGCGTGGCGAGAACTGCGAGGGCAGTATGAATCCACGAAGTCTCGCGCATCAGCGGCAGTCCAGACACATCTGGTGAAGGGTGTTCACGGTTTTCCAGTTGCGGGTGGTGGTGACCACCGCCAACACCCGGTCTAACGGGTTTTTCATCAACCTGCTTTCGGAAACTCCATTCGGCAGATAGAGGTAAATCTCCTTGCCGAGACAGCGGGACTGATCCGGCGCGGTGGTCAGGTCGGCCAACCTCTTCAGAGCGGCCGGCGCTGGGGCCTCGGACAAGAAGGTGACATGGAGCCTTTCCGGGTCGATTTCTCTTTGCTTTGCGAACGGATTACCGGTGATGGTGTTGCCCATTTCGTCGACGGTTCTTGAGATGACAGATACCGAATGGCCGAAGTCGGTGAGGATTCTCTCTTCGATTCTCTTCGACAAGGCGAGCGTGGAACTCTTACCCGTCTTGAACACCACGTTTCCGCTTTGGATGTAGGTCTTCACCTGATCGAGACCCAGCGCTTCGAGGGACGCTCGAAGCTGGTCCATCTTTATGCTTTTGTGACCGCCGACGTTGATTCCGCGAAGCATAGAAATGTAGATCGCCATGAGGTTCCAAGTCTTCGCTTACGAGTCTTCCCTTACAAATCTTCTTCACTTACAAATCGTTTTTCCTTACAAATCTTAAGGATACGAGATTTTACCCAGGACCGCCGCGCGCTTCGCTCCTGTCGCCGAAGGAACATTCGAAGGGCGCCGGTGCCACGTCTCGTGCGCCAGAACGGCAAAGGCCACGGCCTCTTTCGCGGCCGAGGGCACGCCGAATTCGTCAGAGAAGCGCAGCCGCAATCCGAGCGGCGCGAGCTCGCTGGTTAACATCGACACGAGCGTAGAGTTTTTGGCTCCGCCGCCGGAAAGAATCATCTCCTGAAACGCCGGCTTCCGCGTGGAGGGAGAGTTCTTCGCCGCATGCGGCCGCACGGCATCCGCAATCGACCTCGCGGTCAGCGCGGTGGCCGTAGCGACTACATCCTGCTTATGAGAACGTTCGCAGCTTCGCAGAAATTCACTGACAAACTCGCGGCCAAATTCTTCGCGGCCCGCGGTCTTGGGCGGAGCTCTCTTGAAGAAAGTTCGTTGCAAGAATTTCTTGATGACGTTATCCAATACCCTTCCGGAAGCGGCGATTCTGCCGCTGCGGTCGAACGGCTGGCCGAACAGCTTCTCGGTGACAGCGTCGATCACCATGTTGCCTGGGCCGGTATCGAACGCGACTACATCGTTTGCAGACGCGCCGGCGGGGATCGCGGAAAGGTTAGCGATGCCGCCGACGTTTTGCACAATTCTTCCAACGTGGGCATCGCGGAACAGCATGTAGTCGAGAAACGGAACCAGCGGCGCGCCCTTGCCCCCGGCCGCCATATCCGCTGGACGAAAATCCGAGACCACCGGCACGCCCACTCTCGCCGCGACGATCGCGGCCTCGCCCGTCTGCCAGGTCGCGACCAGGTTGCGCCCGAGAAAGCGCTGGGGCTCGCCTTGATGATAGAGCGTTTGTCCGTGGCAGCCGACCAAGTCCGCTTTCACGTGGAACTGGCGCTCGGCGGCCAGTACAGCGTCGGAATAAAGTTCGCCCAGCAGGAAATTCAGCCGCGCCAGATCGGCCACGCTGGCTCGCGAAGCATTCATCGCGGCCAGCACCGCCGCGCGAACTTTCGTCGGATAAGAGTATTCGGCGTGGCCGAGCAATTCGAGATTCGGGCGAGCGAACCTCGTGCGTGCGCGGCTTGAGTCTTCGCCCATGCGCACCAAGGCCACGTTGATACCATCGGCGGACGTCCCGCTCATCACCCCGGCCACGATCATTTCTTTCTTCGTCATGTCCGCGGCCGCCGTGACTTCTCGCGATCATCCTCCGTCTGATCTTCTTCTGCTCGGACCAGAGCTTCCAGGCGTACTTGCTCGCTGAATTCCCACAACTTCCGCGAGAGTTTCACAATCGTTGCCGCGGATGGAAGTTTCGTCTTGCGCAACGTTTTGGCCGATTGTTTCTTGAAGGCTAGTACGCGCCGCACCGATTCCGCCACGCGCTTGGCGAACTGTGGGTCGCGTTCTATCGTCTCTACCAATTCGTCGTAGGCGTCTGCAATGTAGTCCTCACGATGGCAGATCAGGCACAAATCTCCACCGGCTCGAACGAACTCAACGGCGGCGTTTCCCACTGGAGCTGCCGACAAGACTCCACCCATTTCCAGGTCATCCGATACGATCAGGTTGCGGTAGCCAATACGTTTGCGCAGGATGTCCGTGATCCAAACTCTCGAGAGCGACGCGGGGGTCTTATCTTTCGTGACCAGCGGATAAGCCGCATGCGAAGCCATGACCAGCGGCATTTGCGCGCGGAGCATGCGGTAAGGGAGCAGGTCTTCGGCCCAAAGCTTTTCTAGCGGCTTCTTGATTACCGGCAGTTCGTGATGACTATCGAGTGTGCCCTCGCCCAGGCCGGGAAAGTGTTTGCCGCATCCCAGGACGCTTGAAGCGCGCAGCCCGGCGAGAAATTCGCGCGCATAGGCAACGGTTTCGCGCGGGTTCGCCGAGACCGACCGCGAGCTCATCACCTTCCGCGAGGCTTGAAACGCCAGATCGAGCACGGGAGCGAAGTCAATGTTGAATCCCAGGGCGCGGCAGTTTTCTGCAATCACCTGTCCATGCTTGCGGAAGAGTTTGCGGTCGCCGGTAGCGAACACTTCCGCTGCGGAAGGCGCGGGACCGAACACGTCGCGGAAGCGGTCCACGCGTCCGCCTTCGAGGTCGACACAGGTGAACAGCGGCGTGGAAACGCACTTCTGGCAATCCCGCAGTAGTTGCCAGGTTTGATCGGCGGTCTTTATATTCCGCGCGAACAGGATCACTCCCGCCGGCTGGAGCCGCGTGAGCAGGGAAGTGAGGTGCGGCGTCATCTTCGTGCCGTCGAAGCCGACGATCAGGAGCTGACCGATCTGATTCTCGATCTTCACGAAGCGGGGCTCTCTCGATCAGATGGAGGATGCTGATGAATAGCAGAGTCAAGCCATTTCACGATAACAAAGGTCACTATGATCGCAGCCGACGCAGTGAGCACTTCTCCGCCGAGTGCAGCGACACGCTGCAATCCGCGGGACGCGCCAGCGAGCCAAAGGGCGGCGCGAACTGCAGCTTGAGTGCCAGCCATGGCAAAGGCGAGCCTTAACGGCATTGCCCTAAACTGGAAGATGCCAGCGGCGCAGAAGATCGCGATCACGACCAGAGCGAGCGACCGACCTGGGAGCCGGCCGGGTTGTGCGAGCATCAAAATTAGGTTCCAGATCGACAAAATTGCGATGCAAATGACGGCTGCGAGCATGAAGCCGACCTTTGCGGTCATCATTCGATCACTGTTAGTTGCTTGCTCGAACATGGGACTCTTCCTGATGCCGCTTAGTCTGTTGCCATCCTATTCGATCTGCTTCTTCAACTCCGCCAGCAGATTCAGCGCTTCCAGCGGTGTGAGCCGGTTCAAGTCTACTTCGCGCAACTTCTCCAGTACCGGTTGCGACAGGGGCGTGAAGATGGTTAACTGCGTAGGAGGAGGCGTGGCTCCGGGCGAAAGATGCTCCGTCAGCTCGCGCTCCGCCGATTCATGCTCGGCCAGCACCTCGCGCGCCCGCGTGATCACTTCATTCGGTAAGCCTGCCAGCTTGGCGACTTCGATGCCGTAGCTGCGNNTCGTAGGTCGAGGTGCCGCGGCCCACTTCATCCAGCAGGATGAGTGAACGATCGGTCGCAGTATGCAGAATCGCAGCCGTCTCGGTCATCTCGACCATGAAGGTCGAGCGCCCGCGCGCGAGGTTGTCGCTGGCGCCGATTCGAGTGAAGACGCGGTCCACCACGCTGAGCCGCGCCGAACGAGCCGGAACGAACGAGCCCATCTGCGCAAGGATGACGATCAGCGCCGTTTGCCGCAGGTAAGTCGATTTGCCGCCCATGTTCGGCCCCGTCAGCAAAAGAATTGTGTGCGTGGATGCGTTCAGGTAAAGATCGTTGGGCACAAAGCGCTCGCTGCCGCCGGCCAGTTCCTGCTGCTCGATCACGGGATGCCGGCCCTCGACGATCTCGAGATCACCGGCCTCGCCGTGCGGCGTGGGCTGCGGCGCAGCCTTGTCGGTTGAAGCGATGAAATGCGGCCGGCAGTAATTCCGCAGGGCCGCGATGTTGGCCAGCGAACCCAGGACATCTACCTCTGCCAGAGCCAGCGCTGTCTGCCGGATTCGCTTCGCCTCGGACGCGATCGCGGTGCGCAACTCGGTGAACAGACGCCGCTCGATTTCGACAATCTTTTCCTGCGCATCGAGAATTTTGGCTTCGTATTCCTTCAGCTCGGGCGTGGTGAAGCGCTC
>PMXH01000116.1 GCA_003165855.1 Acidobacteriaceae bacterium
ACAAAAGCCCGATTCCACCCGCGACTTCAAGCGCCGCGGTGAGATACGCGAGTGGCTGACGAAGCGGGACGTTTGGGCCGACATGCTGCCAATTTGTGGCGAAGTCACCAGAGGCCAGTCCCAGTATCCCAAGGAAGATGGCCCCCAGGGCGTAGACGTAAAGTCCGAGATTTGATGCGATGCCGCGGTTTTGCATGGTTCCCCCATGTCAGCGACTGGCTGGACACATTATTTCTTACTCGGCACCAGCCAAGCTTGTTTTTGCTGCGCGTTTGACCGTGAGTCTTAGCGAAGAGCTTAGACAGTCTCTGTTGGCGACAGACTCTCGCAGCTCTACTGCGAGTCGTAACTTATGGTAACAATCCCGCTCTTAAACCTTGTCATTCCGGTGAGTTTGAGCTTCAACGCGCCAGTGTCGATGCCATCGAATAGACGCCGGCCTGTGCCATCGACTACAAGAATGATGGAGAAATAGAATTCATCGATGAGGTAGTGCTCAATTAGCGTCGTTGAAAGATCGCCGTTTCTGTACTTCATTATGCTCTTGCCCGGCTGTTGCTTGAGATCAAAGATTCCCTCTGCTGCATCGTCACGCCACCAGGAGTAATGCTCCGGCATCTGGCAATCCGTTCCGTAGCCGGCTGCGATCAGACCTTCACGACAGACAGGCTTGGTCAAAGACGTTTTTCTAGAAGACGTGGATCAAGAAGAGACCGACGACAATCATCACCGCGCAGGTTACGCCGTGAACGGAGAAGGCAGTCGACTTTGGTCCGCCCGACCACAAAACGTTGCACATGTCGCCCAGAGCAATGAAGGAGAGAGCCAGTAGAGCAATGCCTACAGTGCGCGTGTCCGTGGTCCGCATGAGTGTAAGGACTACCAAGCCAGAACCAATGTCCCGAATTCCCTTGAGCCGCAGCCAGGCACGGGTGTCAGGGCCGGGCGCCGGCAATTTCAGACCGAAGCCACCCATAACCCGCTCGGGAGACAGGATGTAGAAAGAGCCGATGACGATGATCCCCGCAGCGAGGAGGGCAGCGACAGCGAGTGGTATAGCAGTGTACATATTTTGTACTCCTTTCATAAATACTAGCATTGCTATCATAGATGCGTCGCGTCTCAGAAAGGATTCACCATGGCATGAGAGCAGGAGTTGGGCCCGTCCCCATGCGATGCAGAAAACGTCTCTATAGCGCAAACCTTGGAGTCGTCGGCCCAATGCCTGTGATGCCATGAACTTGGAGCGGTGCTATCATTTCTAACGATGGTACAGACCGTGGCGACAAACCGAATTGCACAACGTAAACAACGTGACAAGCAGGCGCGCCGGGCACAAATTATCGACGCCGCACGACGGATTGCAGAGCTTGAGGGGTGGCCTAAGGTAACGGTTCGGCGGCTATCCGACGAGATTTCATACAGTCAACCCGTTTTATACGCTCATTTTGGAAGCCGCGAAGGCATTGTTGCCGCGGTTGCCATCGAGGGCTTCAGTGAGCTGGGCCTGGCATTGGAGAAGGCACGAAAACGGGTCAAAGGTGGAAGTGCGGTCGAATCGGTCGCGGCCGCATATCTGCAGTTCGCCGCGGCTTCGCCCGCCCTCTACGAAGTAATGTTTTCGCTCAACCTGAGCGTGCCATTCGATAACGCAGAGACTCCTGCTGAGCTGCGATTCGCGTTCGCCCAACTGACCGAGTTGTTTCAGGGGCATGGCCCGAAGAGAGAGATCGTCTCGGAATTGTTTTGGGCGAGCCTTCACGGTATTGCTGACCTCACAAGAACCAAGCGGTTTCCGCCCGGCCGACAGAAAAAGCGAGTAAAGAAGCTGGTTGAGCTCTTCACTTTCTCGGGGTGAAGCATTGCGGAGCTAAAAGCCGGCCATTGGTGCTCCAGGCCATCTGTCATGCGCCGCCAGCTGTCGCCGTCATCGACGCTCTCGAAATAGCCGTCACCGGCAGCCGGGCGGGGTCTTGGGAATGAACCGCGAGGGAATGGGTGTCCGTTGGACTGCTGGAAACGCGATCACACCAGGACGCCCCAGCATCGTCGTTGTGTACAAGTGCGACCCCTTCAATCGCAACATGCCCACGATCTTCAGCGGCCAGGATTACCGTTCTGCCTCGCGACAGACCTATCCCTTCCGCTGCGTCACCTGCCCCAACACAACCCCACATCCGTTTCATCGGAATTGACGATGTTCAGGAGAGACTGGCGCATCCTTGCGCCCTTGCTGCACTATGATACCGATGATGATTCAGACAAGGAATACGAGAGGAAACAAGAAGATGAGAAGGCTTTTGCTGACAATCGCCATTGTGACATTCTCCTGGATGAGCTGGGCCCAGTCTCCTACCGCGAAGGTTGAACAAGGCCAACTGAAAGGCACAATCGAAGACGGACTGACGGTTTATCGAGGTGTTCCTTTTGCTGCGCCGCCGGTGGGCGACTTGCGCTGGCGTGCGCCGCAGCCTGCCGCCAAGTGGCAGGGCATTCGGCCGGCGGA
>PMXH01000129.1 GCA_003165855.1 Acidobacteriaceae bacterium
TTCTGGCAGATGGGCGATACCGGCCCCTGCGGGCCGTGCAGCGAGATTCACTACGACATGGGCTTGGCGGCTTCGGATCAGGGACATACGGAATGCGCATTCCCTTGCGACTGCGGGCGCTACGTCGAGATTTGGAATCTGGTGTTCATGCAGTTCGACCGCGACGCGAGCGGCAAGCTGAATCCGCTTCCCAAGCCGTCGATTGATACTGGGATGGGGCTGGAGCGCGTGGCTTCTGTGCTGCAGGGCGTGATCTCGAACTACGAGACGGATTTATTTACGCCGCTGATCAAGAAGGCAGCGGAGTTAACGGGGACGTCGCTTACCAAGGAACTTCAGAAGGAAGCCAAAGCAAAGTCGGCGGCGTCTTTGCGAGTGATCGCGGACCACTCGCGCGCAGCGACATTTCTGATCTCGGACGGAGTGGTTCCTTCGAACGAGGGCCGCGGATATGTTCTGCGGAAGATCATTCGCCGTGGCATTACTCATGGACGGCTGCTGGGACAGACGAAACCTTTCTTGCATCAAATGGTGTTTGCCGTCCGCGACTTGATGGATGATGCCTATCCGGAATTGAAGGAGACTGCCGATAGGGTGTCCAAGACTGTCGTCGCGGAGGAGATTCGATTCGCACACACTCTGGATCTGGGGCTCGGGAAACTCGGCGAAGATCTCGGTCCGTTAGTAGCCGAAAAAGTCTCATCGGAGGGCTGGGATCCGACGGCTGCGCGTCCGACTCTCATCTATCCTGGCGAACAAGCCTTCAAACTCTACGACACCTTCGGAATGCCCCTGGACTTCATACAGGATGCCGCACGAGATCTTGGCATCGCCTTTGATCAAGAAGGCTTCGATCGCGCGATGGACGAGCAGAAGACACGCGCACGCGCCTCCTGGAAGGGTGCGGCGAAGCAGACCGCCAATCCTGCCTACCAGCAGCTGCCGAAATCTGCGTTCGAAGGTTATCGGCAGACTCGCTCTGATGGGTGCGAGGTGCTGGCCATCATTCACAACGGGCAGGGCGTGCGGGAACTCAAGGCTGGCGAATCCGGCGAGGTCATTCTTGATCACACGCCGTTCTACGCCGACTCGGGTGGACAGGTTGGTGACAAGGGATGGTTCCACTCGGATGATCACAATACTGTCGTTGCCGAGGTAACGGGATGTTATGCGCCGATTCAGGGCGTGCGGGCGCATCAGGTGGTTGCGAAACAGGCGCTGCGCGTGGGCGACAAAGTCGATGCCGTCGTTAACGCCGACGTTCGTCAGTCGACCATGCGCAATCACACGGCTACGCATTTGCTTCATGCCGGGCTGCGCGAAGTTTTGGGCAAGCATGTGAAGCAGGCGGGGTCGCTGGTAGCGCCGAATCATTTGCGCTTTGATTTTTCGCACTTCACCGCCGTGGAAGACGAAGAGTTGCAGGATATTGAAGACATCATCAACAAGGAAGTGCTGCGCAACCAGATCGTCGAAACCATCACTGACGTTCCCATCGACGAGGCGATCAGCCAGTATCACGCGATGGCGCTGTTCGGCGAAAAGTATGGCGACAAGGTGCGGGTGGTGCGGATTGGCGATTTCTCGACGGAGCTTTGCGGAGGGACGCACACCGGGGCGACCGGCGAAATTGGGCTGATCAAGATTCTGAAGGAAGGCAGCGTGTCGTCGGGGGTGCGGCGGGTGGAGGCGATAACCGGCTTGGGATCGCTGGCGCACTTCCGCAAGGATCACGAGTTGGAAGAGGTGGTGTCGGCTTTCGCTTCACCCACTCTTGCGCAAAAACCGCGCAAGAATGGGGCACCCTCCGCTGATGAGGCTCACACGAACCCGGATGAGATTTCCACCCACGCGGGGATGGCGTCGCCCGCCGAGGCCTTGAAGGCCGAACTCGACAAAAAGGATTCGGAGATCAAGCGGCTCACGCGTGAACTGGATCAGGCGCGGATGAAATCGGCGTCGTCTTCCACGGCGAACATTGGAGATCAGATTAAAGATGTGAAGGGCGTGAAGGTGCTCGCGCATCGCGTGGATAACCTGGAGCGGGCGCAATTGCGCACGCTGGTCGATCAACTGCGCGAGAAGATTGGCTCGGGCGTGGTGGTGCTGGGCTCGGCGTCGAATGGAAGCGTGTCGCTGATTGTGGGCGTCACGAAAGATTTGACCAGCCGCGTGCAGGCGGGGAAAGTGATTGGTCCGGTGGCACAGAGAGTTGGCGGCAAAGGCGGAGGCCGTCCCGATCTGGCTGAGGCTGGAGGAAAAGACGCCGGAGCGCTGGATGCCGCGCTGGACACCGCTTACGCGGTAGTGGAGTCGCTGCTGACATGACCCTCGACAACGATCCCCAACCCGAGCGCTTACGATTCATCAAGCATAAAGGGCACGTCATCTACTCGATTGACTTCACGCAGTGCACGGCGAAGGAGTTGTTGTTGCTGCTTGAGCAGGTTCGATCAGATATCGCGCGACACGCGCCGGGATCCGTGCTTGCGCTGACGGACATCACGGGCGCGCAAATCGACAAGAAAGTCGCCACGCGCATGAAGGAAGTTCTAGTGCTCGATCGTCCTTACGTGAAGCGCTCCGCGTGGGTGGGGACGGAGAGTTTGCCGCACGTATTCTATGAGCATTTCAAGAGCTTCTCGCAACGCGACCTGCCGGTCTTCAAGACGCGGGAGGAAGCGATGGAGTGGCTGGTGCAGGACTAGCCGGTTGCTGTAAGCTGTGGTTTCCGCAGTTGTCGAACCCCGACCCAAGAAAGTCGAGCTTCGCTCGACGGACAGCCGAGGGCGGCTGTCCCCACATAAGTTCCTCGAGAGGCGTCCAATGGGCCAACTACTCGATCCGAAACAAGCGTTCTTCTATGGCCAGTTCGTGCAGGCCGCTTACATCATGTTCAGACGCGATCCCTCGCAGCTCAGACCCGAGCCCCAGGCACACGACATCCCCGATGGGTGGGAACTTGGGGCGTGGATTCATATGTCGGATTTCGTCCTCAATCTCAAGGAGCCGGAGTTCTACGGCATCGTCTGCCGCAAAGTCGACGAGCCGAACTCGCGCATCATCGCGATTCGCGGTACCGAGGGCGCCATCGAATGGATCGATGACGCGGCCGCACTCCCCACTCCCTTCCGACAGGTGCCGAACACGGGGCGGGTGGCTAGCGGATTCGACAAAATCTACAGCACGTTGAAAGTGGTGAAGCGCAAGCTAGCCGAGGATCGCGCTGTCGCGGCAGCGGCCCCGGGGCTTCCAGAAGCGCCTGAAACCTTCGACGGCTCCTTCGGCGATCAGCTCGATCAGCTGGCCAACAGCCGCGAGTCGGCGCGCGGGGTGAGACGGACGGCGGCAGAAGCGCGCCCACAGCGGCCGATGGTGGTCACCGGCCATAGCCTGGGCTCGGCACTGGCTACGCTGTTTGTGATGGAGAACGACACGAAAAAAAGGTTCGACATCACTACATCGTGCACGTTTGCCTCGCCGCGTGTGGGCACCCTGGAGTTTGCCCGGGCCTTCGATCAATTGCCCATCAATTCGTGGCGCATCGTCAATACGCTGGACGTGGTGCCGAAGCTCCCACCGCATATTCCTCTGCTGCTGGAATACGATCACGTCGACACCGCGTACCCGTTCACTTCCTCAGCGTTCGCGAAGAACAGTCTAGTCTGCTGGCATGCGATGGAGACGTATATGCACTGGCTGGACGCGAGTTATGCGCTGCGGCCGGAATGCGTGCCCTAAGTAGATTCGAGAAAGTACCGGTTGCTTCCCTTTGACATAGCTATCTTAGATAGCTATCATTATGGCATGCAAGTCAGCGTAGCCGACGCAAAGAACAAGTTGCCGGAATTGATCAAGGCGGTCGAAGCCGGGGAGCCGGTAACCATCTGCCGCAGAGGTGTGCCGGTGGTAGACATTGTCCGCACGAAAAAACCGGCAAAGAGGAAGCCTAAGTTTGGAACGCTGCGGGGAAAAATTAGAATCTTCGACCCCGATTGGTGGAAGCCGCTAACGGACAAGGAAGCGCAAGAGCTTTTTGGGGGCGAATGAGGTGCGGGTGCTGCTGGACACGGCGGTCCTGATTTTTGCCGTGGAGTCGCCGCAGCGCCTCAGCAAGCGGGCACACGCCGTTCTGAAGGACCCGGCAAACATCCGCGAGTTGAGTACGGTTTCGCTTACCGAGATTGCGATCAAGACCATCTTGGGCAAGCTGAATATGTCGGCCGAAATTGCGCGCCAGGCGGTTGAGGACATGGATATTCACGTCCTGCCGTTCACAGCCGATCATGCTTTTCGTTTATTCGAGGTACCCGCCCGCCACCCTGATCCTTTTGACCGGCAAATTATTGCACAGGCACTTTCTGAGGACATTCCGGTTGTGACTTCGGACGAAAAATTCCGGGGATACGCGGGGATTAGGGTTATTTGGTAACTCCCAATCGTGGGCGGTTCAGCTCCTCCACTTCAGCGTGACGGGCCCGGACATGGGATGCTTCATCGCGTTGCCGGTGCGTTTGGCTTCGAGATACGCGGCTTTCAATTGGAAATACCATTTGGCGGGACGATCGGCGTCGTCGATCAGCATGAGATGCGGATTGTGCTTCAGGCCTTCGGCTTGCAGTTCCATGGTGCGGCGGTCCTGTTCGACGAACTTGGCAAAGACAAACTTCAGCAACTGCGGACCCAGCGGCATCCAGCGGAAGATGTTCCAGGCGGCGACGACATCAATGCGGCACTGATTGCGGGTGATGGGCGTCACGGTGGTGAGCGATGAAAACCAGTACTTTCCTGCCCTGATGGTTTCCCGGCGCAGGTTGGGTAGAGCGAAGTCGATGGTGGTGGTGATGGAATCGGCGGCGGCATAGAGGCGCAGAAGCTTGTAGGGCGCGGAGTTTGAGCTGGGCGTATGGGCGCTCATGCGAAAGCCGTTGGGAATCGGCTCGAAGTTCTTGTGCTTCTCGTGGATACTGTGGCGGCTGCGCCACCACCAGGCCTGATGGACGAACGGTCCGTGCGCCGGATCCATGAGACCAATGATGCCGTGGTCGATGCTGACGGGCATGTCGGCGGTGAGGTAGGCGAGTTTGTACTTGCCGGTGAATTTCTCGATCCGCGGGGCGGGATCGGGAGCTTCTTCGGGTTCGGTGAATCCCGCGCCCAGCGGGCTGGGATCGGGCATGTAGACCCAGACAAAACCATCCTGCTCTTCGCAGGGATAGCTGCCGGCGTAGATGCGCTCCACTTTCAGGTTCTGATCAGCGGTGAGTGAAGGAATGAGTTGGCACTGGCCGTTGTGGGCGTCGAAGGTCCAGCCATGGTAGGGGCATTCGAGGTTTTCTCCGTCGAACTTGCCGGAGTTGAGCGGCATGCCGCGGTGAGGACAGGCGTCTCGCAGCGCAAAGGGACGGCCCACGCGATCGCGTCCGACGACGAGCGGAATCTCAAGCAGCATGGCTTTGTGAAGTTGATTGCGATGGACGCGGTCGGCGGGCAGCGCGCGATACCAGAAGCCGGTGAGCATGAGCGAGTCAGGCGCCTGGCGTTGGGGAGAATCGAGTTCGGGCATGGAAGCAGAAGTTAATTGTCGATGATCGATTACGGATTGAAGTCTTATGTGGCTGTTGAAAAACTCCCTTTCCGTCCCAAACCGCCAAATTGGAGGGATAGAAAATGTCTAGGAAAACTGAGAACGTCGTTTGTAGGGCTTCCTAATGCAAAGTTTTTTCGGCATTTTCTGGTGATTGAGTTTTTCAACAGCCACTTATGTTAGCACTCGCAGGACACCACAGGCGCGTACGGAATTAAGCTCGTGCGCCGATCTGCTGCGCGCTCAAAGCTTGCTGCCACGAGAGTGCAATGCCGCGGGCCAGCAGGTCTGGGTTTGGGCTAACTGGCGAGCGACGCTTCTGCAGCCGCTGCCTGCCCGGCCTCGAAGGCGCGCTCTTTCTCCCCCACTTCGTCCAGTTGAAGATCCTTTGTCTCTGGAGAGTACAGCAGGCTGACGAAGGTCATGACGGCGCCGATGGTCAGGATCACGGCTGGCGACAACCACAGATCCTGCTTCTCGATCGCGGCGATGAAAGGAATTTTGTGAGCCCACCACACGTAGATGCTGAACCAGGCGCCTAGAAGTGCACCCGAGGAGTAGCCGAAGCCCACACCGGCGGCGCGACGCCGGGTCGGGAAGCGTTCGCAGAGATAGGCTGGAACAACTCCCCAGGCCAGCTTGAGCATGGCCGCCATTACGCAGCCTAGGACCGCCATCCACAGATTGTGCGCAATGGCTGCGTGATAAAGAACGTAGAAGACCGGAATTCCAAACAGCACCAGAAAGCCGCAATACCACTGCGTCAGGATCTTTCTGCCGGTCTTATCCGACAGCCAGCCATAGAAGTTGTAGCCCAGGAACGCCATGAACAACGCGAAGCCGTAAATCAAGCTGTAAGTCGTGGTGTTGAAGCCGCGTCCCTTGAGGGTCAGGATGTTGGGGAGGAAACCATAGACCGAGTAATCGGTGAGGAACAGGCCGGTCATGAAGAAGAAGACCTGGAGAAAGTCAAAGAGTTGAGGTGGCTTAAAGAGGCTCAGGAAGGGAGACTTTTCGATTTTGCCGCTGGCCTTGGCCTTTTCGAATTCCGGCGACTCATGGAGATTGTTCCGAATGTAAAGCGCCAGGAATACCGGAATAACGCCGGTCATGAAAACGATGCGCCAGCCGTAGGAGATCATGGTTTCTTTAGTGGTCAAGAAAGAAACCAGGGCGAATACGAGCGAGCCGAGGACGTAGCCCAGGGGGAAGCCCGATTGAATGAAGCCACCAATCATTCCGCGCCTCTTTTGCGGAGCGTATTCAATGGCGAAGGTGTGACCCACGGCATATTCGCCGCCGAAGAAAATGCCCATCAGTAAGCGGAGCGAGCAGAACACGACATACGACCAAACGCCGATCTGGGCGTAGGTGGGCAAGAAGCCACCGAGGAGAGACATCAGGCCTACGCCTCCGATGGTCAGGACGAGCAGGAAGCGGCGGCCAATCTTGTCGGCATAGCGCCCAAACAGCGCCGAACCGATCGGCCTCGCCGCCATGGTGATGGAGTAGGTAAACACAATGACGATGTACTGCCAGGCGGCGCTGCCTTTGGGTGAAATGAAGACTTTGACGAGAATTGGAGCCATGACGAGAACCAACGCCATGTCGTAGGCGTCAAGCATGAACCCCAGGAACTGGGATATCATGGCCATCTTTGCATCTTTTGACAAGAGTTGTGGCTCGGACATGGAGCCTCCTGGTGGACAACTGGACCACGACGCGGGCCTATATATAACACGGCGACGACTATAGGTTAGCGATTTAAATCACGCGCGGTTGTGATCTGTAACCAGACGGGGTGTGATCTGTAACCGAAGGAAAGCTGACTCGCTTGTAGGGTGGGATCGAAAACACGGAGGAATTTCAATGGAGTTTCTCGGCCACTTTCGCAGGCTTACACCGGTGCAAAGGAATACTTTTGCCGCTTGTTTTCTGGGCTGGTCGCTCGACGCTTTCGACTTTTTCATTCTGACGTTCTGCGTCAGCGCCATCGCGACTCAATTCCAGACGAAAGTTTCAGCGGTCGCGGAGGCGATTTTCGTGACCCTGGCATTTCGTCCGGTCGGTGCATTTCTTTTCGGACTGATGGCCGACCGCTACGGGCGCCGGGTCACGCTGATGGTCGACATCATCGCGTACTCGGTGTTTGAGCTGTCGTCGGCCTTCGCACCTTCCTTGAAAGTTTTCCTGATCACGCGGGCGCTGTTCGGAATCGCGATGGGAGGCGAATGGGGTGTGGGTGCGGCGCTGGCATTCGAGACCCTACCGGCGGAGGGGCGCGGATTCTTCTCCGGGTTGTTGCAGGAAGGCTACGCGGTTGGCTATCTGATGGCGGCTTTTGTTTTCGGCACAGCGTTTCGCTTTGTGGGCTGGCGCGGCATGTTTGTGATCGGCGCGCTCCCGGCGGTTCTGGTGATCTACATTCGCACGAAAGTGGATGAATCCCCGGCGTGGCTGCAAGGCCAGGTATCGAAAAAGGCTGAGATCCGGCTGGGGAAGGACATCCTGACGTATTTCGGTACCTTTCTTCTACTGGTGGTGCTGATGTTTGCATTCAATTCCTTTAGCCACGGGACCCAGGACCTGTATCCGACGTTCCTGACCAAGGGACATCAGTTTGCGCCGCAGAAAGTGATGTTCATTACGGTCATCGCTAACATCGGCGCGCTGCTGGGCGGGGTTCTGTTTGGAACCTGGTCCGAAAAAATCGGCCGCCGCCGCGCTATTGTGATTGCTGCGCTGCTGGCCATTCCCGTAATTCCCCTGTGGGCTTACTCGCACACCGTTGCCACGCTTGCGCTGGGAGGGTTCTTGATGCAGTTCATGGTGCAGGGTGCGTGGGGAGTGATTCCCGCGCACCTGAATGAACTTTCACCCTCGGCGGTGCGAGGCACGTTTCCCGGGTTCGCTTATCAGTTGGGCAATCTGCTTTCGTCGCGCAACGTAGTGATTCAAGCCAAGCTGGTGGAAAACCGCTATCGTGGCATGTATCCACCGGTTCTGGCCTGGACGGTCGTGCTCGTGGCGACGCTGGTGGCATTGGTTACGGCAAGCGGCAGGGAGCGCAAAGGCACCGACATGACGAATACGAGCTAAGTCGAATTCGGAATGTGCAAGATTTGGCACACCACCATTGAGTAACCCCTACCTGCACGATAGCGGCATTGTCATAGGAAGATTCCTGTGGTACGGTAGGTAAAATTTCACGCCTTCGTAAATACTTTTCAGGGCTCTTCGACGTTGTGGTTTGCGCGAACGCGTGTGCAGGAGTAGCGCCACTATGAAGGAAACAATGGATTCGTCTCCGGCCCAGCAGTCGGGGGACGAAGAAAATTTCGCCAACCGGAAGCTGATCCGTCCGGCGCTGCCGCGCCCGGACCATAATCAGGGCAACCACAACTCCAACCATAACCCCAACCACCTACAGGTGGCGGAGCGCCGGGACCGTCACGACCGCCCGGAACGTGGCGCGGATCGCGGGCAGGATCGCGGATATGACCGTGGGGACCGTTCTATGAGTGCGGGGGGTGGGCGAAAGGCAGCGCCTCCGGAGCAGACCAACGCCGAGAATTTCTATTATCAGAAACAGATGCAGTCAAAGACGCCGATGGTCATTGTGCTGCAGGACGGCGAGGAGGTGCACGGCTTCATCGAGTGGTACGACAAGACCTGCATCAAGGTGATCCGCGAAAACGGCGCGCCCAACCTGATGATTTACAAGCCCGCCATCAAGTACATGTTCAAGGAAGACGAGAACGGACGGTAGTTGCGATTTAGTAATTTGGTAATTGAGTAATTGGGTAATTTAAGAACCTCCGGCTCCGCACTGCGAAAAATTACCAAATTACTCAATTACCAAATTACCCAATTCTTTCTTTCCCGGCTCCAGCCCATTTACGTTACAGATGCTCCCGTTGACAATCTCCCTTATCTCCCATAGCATCAATCACTTGAGGGATCGTCCAGATACCGCACGCGGGGGCCGTTCGTGATTAAGCTCGACATTATCAACGAAGTAGTGGCCAGAACCGGCATCACCAAGACCAAGGCCGAGCTAGCGGTGGAAACCGTCTTTGAAAGCATGAAGAAGGCGCTGGCCCACGGCAATCGCATTGAGCTGCGCGGATTTGGCGTGTTTAACGTGCGTCCGCGCAAGACCGGAATCGGGCGCAACCCGCGAACCGGCGCCGAGGTATCGATCCCTCCCGGCAAGGCAGTGCGCTTCAAGCCTGGCAAAGAACTGCAGTCGATTGATTGAAGAGCAGCTTCTGGCTCGTCACTGCTGACTTTCAGCACCGCATAAAGACATACGGACTAAGAGTGCGCCGTCACGCTGCCCTGGCATCAGCTCACTGCGGGGCGCAGTTTCGACGGCTTAGTCGTGATGGTAAGAGACGCATTTTCCAGCTCATGGGAAGTCGCCTCGATTGTCAGAGAGCCTGGATTCTTCGAAGCCTGCAAAATCACCTGGGCCAAACCGCTGAACAAGCTTCTCTCGTTTCCTTTGTCGGACTCCAGGCAATTCGGGTCGCCGTTGCCAAGACCTATCAGCGCGCCTTCGCCTGACACTTTAAAGCTGATCTTGTTATCCGCGGTAGGAACGAAACGCCCGTTGCTGTCGATGGTTTCCACGCGCACGATCGCCACATCTTCTCCATCGGCGGCGAGCTCGGCGCGGTCGGCGGTGACGCGAATCTTCGCTGGCGATCCGGTGGTTTCGTTCTTCACGACGAGCGCAACCTTGGAGCCCTTGGTGCCGCGCGCTTCGAGGTAGCCGGGAGCGTACTTAACCTTCCACTCCAGGTGATGGAGCCGCTCGACTTTTTTGGAGCCGAGGCTCTGGCCGTTGCACAACAGTTCGACGCTTTCCAGGTTGGAATGCGCCCAGACGGAAATCTCCTCGCCCTCTTTGCCCGCCCAATTCCAGTGGGGGAAAAGATGCAGCACCGGTTCCGCGCCCCACCATGCTTTGTAATAGAAAAAGTTATCCTTGGGGAAACCGCAAGTGTCGACGATGCCGAATTGTGAGTTGATGCTGGGCCATGAGTAAGGTGTGGGCTCGCCGCGATAATCGAAACCGGTCCAGGCAAAGCCGCCCGAAAGCCACGGACGGGCGGCATAGTAGGGCCACCACTCCTCGGCGAGTTGGGCCCACTCCGGGTGATTCGCGTCATAGGCACTTTCCCAATTGCGCAGCTTGTCAGTGCTATAGACGCCTCGCGTGGCGACGGTGCTGGCGGTCTCGGTCCCGATAAGAGGCTGGCGGGGATGATCGGCATGGTATTTCTCCGCAAGCGAGGTTTCGTAATTGAAGCCCATCACATCGAGCACAGACGCGAGCGGCTTGTCATACGAGCCGTTCACCGCCGCGGTGCACAGGCGAGTCGGATCCAGCTCATGCGCGCGTTCCTGCATGGTTCGAACAATCTGCGGTCCGATGTCATTGGCTTGCAGCACATCCTCCTCATTGCCCATGGACCAAAGGAAAACCGCGGGGTTATTGCGATAGCGCTTGATCATTTTCTCAAGCTGCGCCAAGCCTTCATCATTCGACGACATCAGGCGCGTCTCGCAGAGCATCAAGAGTCCTGCGCGCGCACAAGCTTCCACCCACTCAGGAGTGGGCATGTTGTGCGACGTGCGCACGGCGTTGCAGCCCATTGCTTTCAGCACGCCGGCGCGGAAAACCTGCAACCGATCAGGCAAGGCAGCGCCAACGCCAGCGTGATCCTGATGGTTACAGGTGCCTTGGATCGGCGTGATCTTGCCGTTCAAAGCGAACCCCCGATTCGCATCGAAAGCCAGCGTGCGCACGCCGAACATGACCTGGTCCCGGTCACGGATGCGGCCGCCGGTCTCCACAGAAGCGACGGCGTAATAGAGATTCAAATCATCCGGAGACCACATCGCCGGATGTTCGAGCTTCGCGACCGCGCTAAAGCTCTGTTTGCTGTCCGCAGCAACTTCCGCGGCTGGCGATTCGGCGGTGGACACCGTTTTCCCTGAGCCATCCAGAATTAGCCAACGCACACGGCAGGTTTCCGCGGCGTTCCCGGCGTTTTCGACGACGGTGCTGAGCTTCAGAGTAGCGATGCTTCCTTGCACGTCGGTGCGCACCACCGTATCCCATTGGCCGAGGTGCAAGGGACCGGTCTTGGTGAGCCATACGTGGCGATAGATGCCAGCGCCTTCGTAGAACCAGCCGTCGCCCAAGGACGCATCCATGCGAACCGTGAGGCAGTTCCTTTCTCCATAGAAAAGAAAATCGCTTAGGTCAAAGCGGAACGGGACGTAGCCGTTGTCATTGCGGCCGATAAAGTTTCCATTGCAAAAAACCAGCGCGCTGCGAAACGCGCCATCGAAATCGAGGAATATGCGGCGCCCTTGGTCGCTCTTGGGCACGTCGAAGACGCGGCGATACCAACCTACGCTAGTCTCGGGATAGCTTCGGCCGAGCGGCTTGAATCCATGATCCTCCAGCGCGGGGTCGTGGACAAAAGGCAGCTCAACCGCCCAATCGTGCGGAAGGTTCAGAGGCCGCCAACTCGCGTCATTGTACTTTGCCAGGGCGAAGTCAAACGCGCCGGTCTTGGCAAAATCTCCCTGCGAGGAACCTAAACCGAGATCGCGAGCGGGGTCGCAGCCGTGGCCCTGGAAGAAACGCCAGTTGAAGTCGAAGAGGAGTTGCTCGCGCGGAGCAAGATCGATCGCTGGCGTGGCATGAATCGAGTATCTATTCTCTGCGTGCTCGGCGGCGCGGAGCAGACTCACGGCGGCTGCGAAACGAGGGTTGAGCAGGAACTTGCCGGCAGAAAGCAGCAGGCCTGAACGAAGAATATCGCGACGATTGAACTCGGACATTGAAACCATCTCCCGTAATCTATTCTTAAGATAGTCGGCGCATCAGTCAGCTCCGAAAAACGAATGGATTCAGCTTGGCTGCCAGACTGTGCAGCCCATTATGTCACTCGCCAGAATCTTACAAACGCGCTCCGCCTCAATTCCCGCCAGTCGTAGTAGCATCTAAGGGAAGGCCTCAATGGAATCGTGGGGCCCAAGAATCGCATGTCGGAATCCAGCCTGCCTCTAGCCTCCTCCACCACCGAGCTTTACCGGCCGGTGCCGGTGTATGCGGCACGCCAGCCGCGGCAGCGTTACTGGTTGCACGCGTTGTTGCTGCTGCTGACTTGCTTCACCACGCTGGTGGTGGGGGCTCGCATGCAGTACAACTTTGTGCACAGCCAGTCCGTGTTTCTGCTCGACGACAGCGCGGCTTC
>PMXH01000137.1 GCA_003165855.1 Acidobacteriaceae bacterium
AAGGACAGCATTGTGAAATACGAGACCGCGCTGCAGACCGATCAATTCCTGCTGGTCGCTCACGGCACGGCTGCGGAAGTGACCAAGGCGAAGGACATCATCGACACCACCCATCCCGCCTACTGCACGCTGCATACGGCCGAAGCCGTACCAGCATAGTTTTCCGCAACGGCCGGGCGGGCTGCGGCATCTCACTAACAAGGAGTGAAAACTATGCATGCGAAGAAGAAGCGTCATCAGGATGAACTCGAGACGAATTCGGCCGGGCAGTCTGGCGACATTCAGCAACTGTCGGATGTAGCCGCTGCGGATTCTGAGAGTGTCGAGGAATTAGTGGAAGAAGGAAACGCGTTCGAAGCCGCTGCCATAGCAGGTGTGGAGAACGCCAAAGATCCGGACGTGTCTGAGGTAACTACGCACGAGGTCCCGGAGGATGACGTTCCTTCGGAGTATTTGAACGATGACGGCCGCGTTTCGTAAAACTGAATCGCACCCAGACAACGGCGCTCAACTGCGCAGGAGAACACCATGCCCCAAAGCCCGCACGATCGACTCGCGGAACTTCACAACCTTGCAGCCCACGCCCATGCCGCCGCTGCCACCGCCCATGGCAAAGGAGATCATCTAACTGCTCACGAAATCAGCAAACAGGCGCACGAGCACTCCTTGAATGCCCACAAGCTTGCCGAAGAACTCGGGAAGAAGCTCGCGAAATCCAGCAACGCCTAAAGCGCGGGAAGCCACGACTCGAAATCCGGGGCACCAAAAAAGAAGCTTTCTCCAGCGGTAGAGGAGGAGCAGTGAAACGTCCTCCCGCATCGGACGCCTTAGGTTCCGGAGTCCTTCTGACGAGTAGCTTTAACGCCGGTCAGGATGCCGAGTCCCACCAGCACCAGCGCCCCCACCACAATCCAGTGTGCCGGTATGTGCATCAAGCATGCCCCGTAGATAAGCCCGGCAATCACGACGACAAAACCGGTCAGGTAGATTCCGAATGACATAACATTCCTTCCCTGGCCGTACCCAGCTCTTGGCGTTGCCTGGTGCCAGCCACCTGCAAACCGCAGTTCCACAATCAGAGACACGACCTTCTAGCCGAAGCCTATCTACCAAGCCTGAGCATGTCTGTGCGATATTGCTCAGGCGGGCGTCTCGCCGTATCTCTCGTAAGGCCGGCAATTACTTTTGTAACTTGGGACGATCCCCCTACAGGCGGGACAATGTAGATCGACGCCGCAGGTTCATTCCTCGGACGTGGGGAGCGTTGCGCTCAGGAATGAGATCGGCGTGCTCGTTACTTCGTCGCTGAGTCATCGGCTGCATCGACGAGGTCCGCACAGGACTTTGCAACCGTAGATGTACACCTATGGATGACCGCAGGAGCGAACGTTTTGGCCGCTACGAGATCCTGGCTGAGCTGGGACGCGGAGCCATGGGTGTGGTCTACAAAGCGCGCGATCCCAAGATCAACCGCGTAGTCGCCGTCAAAACCGTTTCCCTGGAAGGCCAACCGCCCGAAGAGGAGTGCGAGTATCGCGAGCGTTTCTTCCGGGAAGCCGAAGCTGCGGGCCGTTTATCCCATCCTGGAATCGTAACCATCTTCGACGTGGGCGAGGAACCAGAGACGCGCGCTCCTTACATCGTCATGGAATTTGTGGCCGGACAGTCGCTCGACAAACTGCTGGCACGGGACGACCACAAATTACCGCTGGAGACAGCACTCCAGTTAACTCTCGAACTGGCAGAGGCTCTGGATTGCGCGCACGGGCAAGGCGTCGTTCACCGCGACCTGAAGCCGGCAAATATCCTGATCACGGATGACGGTCACGCGAAGATCGCCGACTTCGGAGTGGCGAAGCTGAGCCTCGCCAACCATACTCTGGCGGGACGCACCTTGGGCACGCCCGCCTACATGTCACCGGAACAATTGAATGGCGAAGCCGTGGATGGCCGTTCGGACTTGTTTTCTCTCGGCGTGGTTCTGTACACCGTTCTGACAGGTTATCGGCCGTTTCAAGGCAACAGCGCCATGACCGTGTCGTTCAAGGTGGTCAACCGTGAACCGGTTCCGGCCACCGTTCTCGACACCGATTTGCCCGCGGGACTCGATTACATCATTGCCCGGGCTATGACGAAAGATCCGGCGCAGCGTTATCAGCGCGGCATGGAAATGGTGCTCGACGTCCAGGACCTGCGAGCCGGACGAGAACTCTGGAGCAAGACCAAGCAGCCCGGCTCGTCTCTTGGCGCGGATGTGGAACAAACGGCGAACGCCAGAGCCAGATCGTGGGCCACAGGCCAGCCTGCAGCCGCGGCCAAGCCGGGTTTAAGCATGCGCGCCATGCCTGGGCGCGAAGCAGTCGATAAGTTGCTGCGAAAGATGCGGAAGAGTTCTTTCGCCGCCGCGGCCGTGCTCCTGCTCGGGCTGCTCCTTTTTGGAATCCGGTTGAGCGATACTGTTTGGCCCCAGAAGCGACCCTTCAAGAATCCCGTCGCGACCGACGCAGCTATAGCGCCGTCACCGGAGAACGCACCTGTCGTGGCTGCTACGGCACCGTCACAGGAAAACGCACCGGTCGTAGCTGCTACGGCGGCCACGCCGGCCACGGCGGCGCATACCAGACTGGCCAAGGTTCCTGCTGCAACGCTGGACATCGAACTGGAGCACAACTTCACCTCGGCCCAGCTATCGGTTTGGGTAGATGATCACAAGGTTTATACCCACCTACTGGAAGGATCAGACAAGAAACGCCTGATTGTGTTCCACGGCGTCCAGGGCCATGAATCCCATGCGCTGCAACTCGCCCCCGGCAAACACCGGGTCCGGGTAGAGGTCGCATCTGGCGTGGACTCCTACGACCAGTCCGGAACGGTGGAGAGCCAATTCGTCAGTGGAAAAGAGAAGGTGCTGCGGATCCACTTCAATAAGCACAGAGAGATGACCCTAAGCCTGCAATAGTGAAAAGTCTCCCGCTGCCCTGCTCGCTTACTCAGTCTTTTCAAAGGACCAGGGTTGGTCGTTCGCAAGTAGACTCCCGCAAGAAAATTCCTGGCCTCGGTCGTCTCGGCAAGCGCTACTGTGGCTTGGGTATTGCGGCTGCTGTAGACGCTTGCACCGCTTGGTCTGGGGCTGCTTTGGATGACGTAGCCGCAGGCGGTTGCTTGCTAGGAGGAATTTCGGTCCCGGCCGGATAGATGAGGATCTGCACCGTTCCCCAGCCGGCGGCGGAATTCGCGTCCGTCTGCTTGCCCATTCCCAAAGTCTTAAGCTGACTATCGTCGAATCCGAAGTTCTCCACCAGATACTCACGCACTACCATCGCCCGAGCTTCTGTGAGCACCAAGTCTTTCTGGGTATCGCCTTCCATGCCCGCCGACGCCACGACCACCGCAAACCCGAACGGATTGTTGGCCAGGAACTCGCCGCCGGCGCTGAGAGATTTCTGGTTCTTCAGCTTGGCGGAATCCTGCTTATCGAATAGCTGCTTCGTCGGGTAGGTAAACGCCTTTGTCGGCGTGCCTTGCGGCAGGCCTGCGATCTCGTCCTTTGCCAGTTCGGCGGAATCTTCATAGCCGCGGCTCTTGTAATACCCGCGCAAGAAGAAGTTGTGCTTTAGGGCTTCCATATTCTCCTGGAAGTCGGTCACCCCGGCCTGCGCCTGGAGCATTGTGTTCTGCATGGTGGCCGTGGTCTGTTCGAGATTGCTATAAAGCTGCTTATCGTTTACCAGCGCCCCTACGGTTCCCTGCCCCGTGTTGATCTTGGCGCTGATCGAGTCCAGATTCGCTGTCGCCCGGGTGGCGTTCTGGATGGCTTGCTGGCTGCTATCCAGAATGTCGCTGGTCTTTTTGAACAGCGCCGCCATTTCGAGTGGCGGCTGGCTGGCGATGGTATCGCCATCCCGCACGTCGGCGGTTCCAGCCGATCCAAACGAGATTGACAGATACTGGTTGCCTAACAGGCCTTCGGTTTCGATCGCAGCCACCGAGTCCTGTTTGATGATCTCGTGGGTCGACTTCCCCAGATCCATGATGACCGTGACTTTTTCGCCCGGCCGGTTCGGCAACACGATGCTGTGCACCGTGCCGCTGTGCACCCCGCCCACCCGCACATCGCCGCCAGCATCCAATCCCGCCACGTTGTCGAACTGCGCCTTCAACTCGTAGGTGGAGCTGAAAAGATACTTCTTGCCCCCGATGATGAAAATACCTGCCGCCAAAATTGTCAGCGACACAATGATGAAAGCTCCCAGCCGCGCCGCTCTCGACATAAATCCTCCTACGAATGCTTGAGAAATTCCCTGACAAACTCAATGTCACTCTTCTGCAGTTCTTCAAAGCTGCCTTCGATCACCACGTTTCCCTCGTTGATCAGGGCCAGACGGTCGGCAATCGTCTTCGCGCTGTGCATATCGTGCGTTACCACGATGGATGCCATGTGATGTTCCGCCTGGAGCTTGAGAATCAAATCCCCGATTTCCGCGGAACTGATGGGGTCAAGCCCAGCGGTGGGTTCGTCAAGCAACAAGATGTCCGGCTCCAAAGCCAGCGCACGTGCCAGTCCCACTCGTTTCTGCATGCCCCCCGAGATATCCGAAGGCATCTTCTCCAAGTCTCCTTCCATACCCACTTCCGCCAGCCTTTCCCGAACCCGGTCGCCCCGCTCCGACTTAGACATCTCCTTCTTATGGTGCTGCAGCGGAAAGGCAACGTTCTGCTCGACCGTCAGCGAATCGTAAAGCGCGGCATGCTGGAAGAGAAAACCCATCTTCAACCTGATTTCGCCCATCTGATCAAGCGAAAGGTTCCCGATGTCTTGACCGTGGATGCGAACCGAACCCGAGTCCGGCCTCTGCAGGCCGATGATCAGTCTCAGCAACACGCTCTTGCCGGTACCGCTGCGCCCCAGCACCGCCAGAGTCTCGCCGCGCTTCACCGCCAGGCTGATTCCGTTCAGGACCTTTTGACTTCCGTAGGACTTATGCACATCCTCGACGGCGATCACCGGCGCGCTGCCGTCTTGCTCGGCTTGTCCTTGCTTCACGGCAATCTGATCGATGGTTTCCATACGAGTTTCGCGAACTGTTTCGTCGAGGTGCACGATTAGATGCTCACGGGAAAAATATGAGAATGAATTTCACCAGCACCACATCCGCCAGGATCACGAACAGCGAGGACAGCACCACGGAACTCGTGGCCGCACGGCCCACACCCGCCGCTCCTCCTTCTGTCCGCATTCCCTGAAAGCACGCGATCAGCCCGATGATCAGGCCAAACACCATGGTCTTGAATGTAGGCGGCAGAAGATCGTTAAAATTGGCGCCTTTGAAACCGCTGTTGATGAACTGATGGAACGAGAGGGGCTCAGCCACGGCCTGCGCCACCCATCCCATCACCAACCCGGAAAAGTCGGCAACCAGGGTCAATAAGGGCAGCACCAGGATGCAAGCCAGGATGCGGGTCGCCGCCAAAAGACGGTACGGATTTACCGCCGATGCCTCGATGGCATCGATCTGCTCCGTCACTTTCATCGACGCCAACTCGGCGCCAATGCCTGCACCCACCCGACCGCTCACCACCAGGCCGGTGATGATCGGGCCGGTCTCGTGAATAATGGAGAACACGAGAGCGGCGGGAAGCAACGACTTGGCTCCAAAGCGAGTCAGGCTGTAACGCGCTTCCATGGAGAGAACAACCCCGGTGGCAGCCCCCGCCAACGCCACCAAGGGCAGAGACATCGATCCGATCTCATCGAGTTGGCGGAACAACTCGCGGAATTCAAACGGCGGGGTCACCGCAGCCCGCACCACGAGCCAGAAAAATATCCCCAGATCCCCAAACCACTCGAGAAACTCGTTGATCAATCCGAAGACGGACTTCCCCGTCGAGGTCGCGGGCAACGTTTGTTGCTCTGGAAGTGGAGGGTCCATCACGGCGGCCGTCCTCAATGTCCTGTCGATCACGGATTTGGTCCCTGATTTGGCGCTCCGTGCGCATTGTTGAGATGCATCCGGGAGAGCAAGGAGTGGGGTCCGCTGTAAAAAAATTCGAGAGCGACGTTCCCGCCCACGTATCCCAGGAGGGAGTAGTTGCCCATCCGGAGCGCATCCTTGGCGTTGTAGCGGTCGGGATACCAGGCATAGACGGCCGTCATGGTGCCGGCATACGGAGCGACCAACCCAGAGAAAGAAAAGATGCGGTGGCCATCATCGCCGCGGCGTGCGGTCCAGGTCGAAATGACGGCATGACGCAACCTCGGAAACACCCCTTTGCACTCGCAACGGTAGTACAGCGTGTCTTCGCGAAGCGCTTGCGCCATGGCATAGCGCGTCGTGGTGCTGATGGCGGCAATCCCCAGATCGGACCCAAAGCGCTTGCTGTAACCCCCGGCACCCTGCTTCCACTCCGGTGGGGTGTCGTAAGCCTGGTTGATGCCAGCCGCAAACCCCGAGCCGACGATAGGATAGGGGCCGAAGGTGTCGAAGAGGTAGTTGCGGAGCTTGATGGTTTGGGTCGGGCGGGTATAGGTAAGGTCCGGCAGCATCGGAGTTACGCTGACGACCGTGACGGAGGGGTCTGCCGAATCGGTGAGGGATTGCGCCCTCGCCAGCACTGGCAGAGCGGCGAAGGCCGCGATTACCAATAGCAATGGCATACTTCGGCGCATCTTCATGTTCAAAACCTCCTAGGTCAATCTAAGATCCAGCCCGCAGACCCATACCGGCTCTGTTCTTCATGTGGTCAGCGGGCAGGTTCCGTGGTCGCACTGGCAGGCAATCTCGACCTCTCCGGCTCCCGCTTCTTTACAGGCTTGACCGCAGTATTTGTCGCCAGGCTTGGCTAGGCACCGGCATGGCAGGTGCGCACATTTATTCGGTTGGTTTGCCGTCATCATGATCTTCCGTTCTCCTTTAGTTATCTAGTTATCTTGTTCCGATAGCTCTTCTTTTTCTCTTCCGATCCACGTCACCGTTTCCCAACTCGTGTCTTGAGGGATTGTGACGGGATACCCCCCCGCCACTCCCTTACTCTCGTCGGGCTCTCCGCCCGTTACTTGCCGACGGCCTTTTCAGCTTGGCCGATCCATTTTTGAACTTTGCCGGCGTTTTTTTCCGTGTTTCCATTGACTTCCAGGTTAGGGTCGTTCGTCACCTTCCCGACCTCTTCCTTGATTCTTCCCTTCACTTCGTGAACCTTGCCCTCGGTACGGTCTTGTGTGCTCGGTTTCATCGGTTTTCCTTTCCTCTTCCAAAGACTCTGACCATGTCTCGCCGGCTATCGGGCTGCTGACAGCAACCGCGGTCAGCCCTTACGCCACTTCTTTTCTTTCAATCATCGTCGGCGCCTGTACCAACTCCACAAACAGCGACCGGTAGTGAATCATTGCCGTTCGCAGGTCTTCCGTGGTTGCGCCGTTCTTCCCAACCCGCAATGCGATTTCGTGGCCGGACCGGTAGTTCTCCACCACCCGGGGATGGTCGACGGAAATATCAGCGGCTCGCTGATCGAAATCGGATACGGGATATCCCCGCGTCTTCATTAAAGAGGACACCAGATCGTCGGCTTCCGCCACTGCCCCTTTCGGTGAATCCACAAAACGCGACTGCACAGACTCCCACTGTTTCGAAAAACGTTCGCGCTCCATCGGATCGAGATCGCGAAGCTTGAGTTTCTCAACTCGTTCTTCGCGGTCCGCTAATTTCGCTTCTGCCTTTCGTTCTGATCCGTGCTCCCGCACCGCCCGGTCGTACTCGGACCCGAATCTTTGCCGCAGTTCCGCAGTCGTACGCCTGCGTCTTCGCACCAAGAACCAGGCCAACACTGCGAGGATTACAACCACCACCGCGGCCAGCACAATCAGCTTAGGATCCAGCATATTTAGGGTCATCGAAACCTCCTGCCCACAAAACCAAATTTGTTCACAGAGTCCCTTCTGCCGCCAGAACCTTGTGAGGTGCCAGTATCAAGCTTTAGCCTTCGAAATACTGGTCACAATTGATCGTCTTGGGAAGCAATGCCATGACCTGTTCCCGGGAGTGTCGAAAGTGCAGAGAGCGCGTCGTCCACGTACAACCGCGGGTGGGGACGCACTTCCTCCCGAAGTGAGCGATTCTGCACAGCGTTGCCGAGACGGCTGGGCGATTCTATAGTCTGGCTCCACTGAGAAGTCGTAGGCAGGAGTTCCTCATTTTCTCGGATTAAATCCTTGGTTAGTCAATCTCGGTTTGCGCAAAGGAACAAAATGAAAACACTTAAGTCTTTCTTTCCCTTACTCACGCTGCTCGCACTTGTAACCTTGGCAGGCTGCTCGCGGCCTTCTACAAAGTCGCCTGACGTTTCTGACAGCCTCCGTAAATCGCTCGATCAAGCCGGGCTCAAGAATGTCTCGGTTACGCAGGACCGCGACAAAGGTGTCGTTACCCTGGGCGGAAGCGTCGCGGCCGACAGTGACAAGCAACAAGCGGAATCCATCGCTCAATCGGCGGCAACTGGACAAGTTGTCGCCGACCAGATTGCCGTGATTCCTCCCGGTATCGAGAGAGACGCGAAGACGGTGAATTCGGATCTGGACCAGGGCATCGAAAGCAATTTAGATGCGGCCCTCATCCAGAACACCCTGCAAAAGGGCGTCAAGTATGGCGTCAAGAATGGGGTCGTGACCTTAACCGGCGAGGTCAACTCGGAGTCGCGCCGCGCGCAGATCGAAAAAGCGGCATCCACCGTTCCCAACGTGCGCCAGGTGGTGAACGAGTTGCAGGTTAAAGATCAGAAGGCCACCTCCACCCCGTAACCGTCGACGCTGGCGGAGCAGAACCCACTCCATAGTGGACAATGCAGCGCAGACGACGTAAAGTCTGCGTGTGATCAGATGCCCCAGTCGTCATCCATTGATCGCTCACGCCGAGCGCTATGGCGGACGCACAGCCGTAGTCGATGCGCAAGGATCCTTCACCTACGACACTCTGTTGGATTCGTCCCTGCAAGTGGCGACCGCACTGCTCGCCGGCCGCAACGATCTTCAGCACACTGATTTTCAGCACACTGATCTTCAGCACACTGATCTTCACGAAGAGCGCATAGCCTTTCTGATCACCCCGGGATTTCCCTGGGTCGCGGCGCAGTGGGGCATCTGGCGAGCGGGAGGCGTTGCCGTCCCGTTACCGCTCAGCTCCACCAAGCCTGAGTTGGAATACTTTATCGACGACGCACAGGCGTCGACGTTGGTGTTCGATGCTCCCGCCGCTTCCCTGCTGGCTCCGATTGCCGCAGCCCGTGGCATCCGCGCGTTTTCGTATGAGCAACTTCTCTCCCGCCAACCGGGAGAATTGCCGGACATTACCTCGGACATCCCCCGCGACCGGCGCGCCATGATTCTCTACACCAGCGGCACCACCAGCCGCCCTAAGGGCGTGGTCACAACCCATGCCAACATCGGGGCACAGATCGAGACCCTGGTCAATGCTTGGGAGTGGTCTGCCGACGATCGCATTTTGCTGTGCTTGCCGCTGCACCACGTCCACGGAATCATCAACGTTGTTTCCTGCGCGCTGTGGTCGGGCGCGGCCTGCGAAATGCTGCCGCGCTTCGACGCCAACGCCGTATGGGATTCCATCGCGGGTGGCAGAATAACTCTGTTCATGGCGGTCCCCACCGTTTACGTAAAGCTCATCGCCGCCTGGGACGCGGCTTCGCCGGAGCGTCGCGCAGAGCTGAGCCGCGCGTGCACCCGGCTGCGCCTGATGGTCTCCGGCTCGGCGGCGCTGCCGGTCACCACGCTCCATCGCTGGAAGGAAATCAGCGGCCACACCCTGCTGGA
>PMXH01000214.1 GCA_003165855.1 Acidobacteriaceae bacterium
GAGTATTTCGCGTCGAACCCGCCATATCCGGAGTTCAAGGTGGTGGTGAGCAAAAGTAAAGATGCGCTTCCACCAGCGGGCGCGTGGGATGAGCATGGGCACGACGTGTTGCCCGAGCTGCTGGCGCATCGTTACTTCGGCGATTTTGCTCTGACGCAATTTCAGGGATTCGCCAAGCCGCACAGCCTCACGCTCGATCTGGGAGAGGCTTACGGCGGTGGGCCGCTGTGGCTGTTGTTGCATGGCGAGGTCGAGTACTTTTCGGCGAACAGCATGTACGCCGCGTCGCAAGCGGGCGTGCAGGCGATCGCTCCTTATGTGGAAGCGCTTGATGTGAAGGGCAAGTGGGTGCGGGTGATCGACGACATGGGTTTCCCCGCCGGCGGTCCGCGCACNNCTGGTGAGCCGGACCGCGCAAGATGTAGCGCCGCCATCTCGGCGGCTTTCAGACGGCGAGGGCGAGACGCCCTCGGGACAGCCGGCAGGATGCCGGCGCTACGTTTGCGTGACGCCGGTTCCGCTGGTTCGGGCCGATCTCGGCTTTCACGGATTTCCGCTGAAGATCGAAGGCACGCCGCCGGGAAACGTGCAGTACATCTACGAAAAGGTGAGCGCGACTGGGCCCTACACGCGTCCGGCGGGAACCTACACGCGCTACGGCGACGTGTTGCCGTTGCTGACGGAGTTGGACGATCGCCTGGTCGTATTTGGATCGGGGGATGAAGTGCATCTGGATTTCGATCCAGCGAAATTGCCGGCGCTGCCTGAGGGCTGGGTGCGCGATTACTTCTTCGCCGCCAACGGCTATGAGAAAGACATGGACTTCTACGCCGCCGAAGGCAACTTCGTGGCGCCGCTGCCGTTCCTCAGGATGGGCGACTATCCTTACAAGCCGGGCGAGTCGTTCCCGCTCGACGATGCGCACGTAAACTATCTTCTCGAATACAACACGCGGCACATGTCCGGCAACGAGCAACGCGGGTACTGGTTCGACTATGGATTGTCGAAGTAGTCCGGGATTTCATAAGGCGCTGCAAAATGTCCCATATAAAATCGTTTTAATATTGACAATTTCGCTCTCCTCATAATCCAATAGGCGCACTCATGGAAACTCCTTCCGCTGTCTCGGTATCGTCCGCCCCGCGGCTGCGCCGCACGCTCACGCTTTGGGACCTGATCCTTTATGGGGTGATCGTGATTCAGCCGGTCGCGCCCATGTCGGTATTCGGAGTGCTCAGCAATCGCGGTCGTGGCCACGTGGTCACCACGATCTTGATCGCCATGGTGGCGATGCTTTTCACGGCGATCAGCTATGGCAAGATGGCGCGGGCGTATCCCAGCGCGGGTTCGGCCTTTACTTACGTTGGGCAGGAGATCAACCCCGCGCTCGGTTATGTCACGGGCTGGAGCATGGTCATGGATTACCTTCTGAATCCGATGATCTGCATTATCTGGATCAGCCAGCAGGCGCATGTGTTCGCACCGGGTGTCTCGTATGCCGCGTGGGCGGTTATTTTCGCGTTGATGTTCACGGCATTGAATGTGCAGGGCGTGAAAACTTCGGCGCGAGTGAATACGGCGCTGGCTGCGGGAATGGGAGTGGTGATTGCGATCTTTTTTGTGGCGGCGGCGCGCTATATTTTTGGCCACCCTCATGATGGTTCGGCGTTCTTTACGCGTCCTTTTTACGATCCCGCGAGTTGGAATACGAGAGCGGTGCTGGGTGGCACCTCGGTTGCCGTGCTCACCTACATTGGTTTTGATGGCATCTCGACGCTGTCGGAAGAAGCCGAGAATCCGCGGCGAAACATTCTGCTGGCGACGGTGCTGGTTTGTGTAGTGATCGGCATTCTGTCGGCCTTTCAGGTGTATGCGGCGCAGTTAATTTGGCCGGCCTCGGAACCGTATCCGAACACGGACACGGCATTCACTTTCGTGGCGGGACGCGCCTGGGCGCCGCTGTTTGCCATTGTGGGGTTCACGCTGGTGGTGGCGAACTTTGGCTCCGGCATGGGCGCGCAGCTGGGTGCGGCGCGCCTGTTGTATGGCATGGGACGCAGCAACGCTTTGCCGAAGTCTTTCTTTGGCGCGGTCGATCCTAAGCGGCATGTTCCGCGCAACAACGTTCTGTTTGTAGGCGCGCTTGCCTTAGCGGGTGCATTTCTGCTTCCGGCGCTGGCCGGTGCGACTACTGGCTATGATCTGGGTGCGAACCTGCTCAACTTTGGCGCGCTGATCGCCTTCATGGGCGTGAATGCCGCGGCGTTTGTTCGCTACTATTTGCATGAACCGGAAAAGAAGTTGAGCAATCTGCTCCCGCCGGTTCTGGGCTTCGTAATCTGTTTTTTTCTGTGGATCAGCTTGAGCCCGAAGGCGCTCGTCTTTGGGGCAATCTGGATGGCAGTGGGAATTGCCGTAGGCGCGTGGAAGACCAAGGGCTTTCGAGGCAATCTGGTCGATTTCGACTTGCCGCCGGAAGAGTAGAGAGAACATTTGGTAATTTGGAAATTGGGTGATTTGGTAATTTGAAGTTACGAATCTTCAGTTCGATGTTCGCCAGCGGAGGGATGGATGCTGGGTTCGATTGACATTGTGGCTTTTGTGCCGACGAAAGATCCGGAGAAGGCGCGAGCTTTTTATGAAGGCGTGTTGGGGCTGCGGTTTGTGAAGGATGACGGATTCGCGCTGGTGCTGGACGCGAATGGCATCATGGTGCGGGTAGCGAAGGTGGCCCCTGAGTACAAGCCGGCGCCGTTCACCATTCTGGGATGGCAGGTGAGCGGGATCGAGAAGATGGTGGCGGGACTGCAGGGGAAGGGCGTCCACTTTGAGAGATTTGGGTTTTTCGAGCAGGACGAACTGGGGATATGGACCGCGCCGACCGGAGACAAGGTGGCGTGGTTCAAGGATCCCGACGGGAACGTGCTGTCGGTATCACAACATGTGTAACGGCATTTTGTAATTTGGTAATCGGGTAATTTGGTAATTTAACAACCCGAAACCTGTATAGCCTGGCAGTTTTCCCCCTTCAAATTACTCAATTGCCAAATTACTCAATTACCAAATCGTCTTATCGATTCAATGGTAGTGATCACCACCAACACCGGGCACCGAGCCCTGGGCTATCCAGGGTAGCCTAATCTGAGCGCCCTGATTAGATGTCCCCCTGTCCCTTACTCGCATGGGAAGGTTGTGGGGGCCGGGCGTTGATCTAGAATCGCGCGGCACAACATCCAGGCCTTACATCTTCGAGTTAAACAAAACGTTTTGTCGAAGGCAAGGTTGTTCGTCACAGTGCGGGCGAAATAAGCTGTGGAAAAAGACGAGAGCAATTTGTAATTGGGTAATCGGGTAATTTGGTGATGGCTAAGTCTGATAAGGAAGCGAGCCGAACGCGCGATTATTGCGTCGCAAGGAACGCGACGCTTCGCGCGGCTCGCCCAGATTCCTCGCTGCGCAGAAACGCTTGCTCGGAATGACAATTAAGGCAAATTGCTCAATCACTAAATTCCTTTACTCCACGTTCCAGCCGGTCACTTCCACGGTGGGTTTGGATGCCCCTAATTCGCTCGTGCGGTAGGTGGCGGTGATTTCGCGCTTTTCGCCGGGGAGCAGAGAGATGTAGTTGTCCTCCCAGACGACGGGAAGGATCTCTTCGCCCTTGACGCCCTTGTTCACTTTCAGGCGCACGAAGAATGCCAGACTCTTGTTTGGATTTTCTATAGTCACGTGGGTGACGGAGTCTTCGCCTTTGCGCTCTGTATGGTCGATAACTTTAAGCTTTAGCTTGGGAAGCTGCGCCAGGGCAGTGAAGTCGGCGAAGGAATCGGTTGGGGTCATCCACCAGTTGGTCTTGGCCCAGTCGAGGGTTTCGGGCTTGGTGGAGAGCCAGTAGAAGTTGGAGCCGACCAGTTTGCCGGTTGAATCGGTGAGCCGCAGGGCGACAAAGTAGACGGGACTGAGGCCGTCGACTGCGGGCAGGGTCAATATTTTGGCGGTGCTGTCGGCGTCGGCATTGAGAGAATCCTCGTGGGAGAATTTCTCGGTCATGTCGAGGTTGTAGATTTTGGTGGTGAGTTTCAAGCCTCTGACGTCTTCATACCGACTGCTGACCAGCCAGATGGAGTGGTCGTCGTAGCCGTAGAGAGGGTGGAGCGCTTCCAGGGCGCGCTTAGCGCCAAAGTAGCCGCCACCGGGGCGCAGGTAATAGTCGTAGAGATGCCAGATCATGGAGGGCCAGGCGTTGTTCAGCATCCACTGAATCACTCCGGTCGCCTGATATTTGTTGCGGCTATAGGCCTCGTACATGGCGCGTACGCCTTCGTAAGTCTGCATTTGCGACTTGGCGGCGAAGTCTTCCACGTTGCCGGACTTGCCGTAGCGATTCGTAAGCGCGGTGCTGAAGACCTGAATGGTTTTGAATTCTCCACCGCCGGCGTGATAGTTCCATACGTCGTCGATCGGCCACAGATGGTCTTTGCCGACCATAGCGCGGATGCTTTCGATGGGCGGGACGGCGGGGCCCATGCTGGTCTCGGTATTGAAGCCGTAGGCGCCACCGCAACCGCCGGGGTTGCACGCCTTGCGGTCGGGTTGTCCCGCCGGAGTGTCCAGTTCCCAATAGCTTGGAGCTATATACTCATAAGGGCCAGTCATCTTGACGCCGCTGTTTCCGCTGACGGAAGTTTTCCGTCCGGTGGCGGAAGAGACTACGGGATTCGGCCACAGGAGCTGCTTTTCGATGTCGAGATACATCTGTTCAACGTCGGGCGGGGGCGGGTTGTCGCTGCCGTTGGCCCACAGGAGCAGGCTGGGATGACTGCGGAGGCGGTAGATCTGATCGCGGAGGGATTGCTGGGCGATTTCGAAATCCTGCGGCTTCCAACGGGTCCAGCGTTCCCAGAAATCGCAGCAGCACCAGCCGGCCATGACCAGGATTCCATCACGGTCGGCGAGATCGAAGAACTCCTGGGTTTCGAGCTTGCCTTCGAGGCGGATGGTGTTGAGGCCCATGTCACTGACATAACGGAATTCGTCGTGCAGGCGCTGCGAGTTCTCGCGAAGCATCATGTCGGTGGTCCAGCCGCCGCCGCGGATGAGGATGTTCTTACCGTTGACGTGGAAGACGCGTCCGCCGGTGGCATTGATTTCGGAAGTGACTTCGCGAATACCGAACTCGGTGTGGGAATGATCGCTGACCTTGCCGTTTACCTCGAATTCCATGGTCAGCGGATACAAATTCGGCTTGCCCATTTGCGCCGGCCACCAGAGGCGCGGGTTGGAGAAGACGAGTTGGGGAAATTGGTCGGCAGTGAAGGTGACGTCTTTGGTTTGATGGGCGGCGAGTTCGACTTCCTGCTCGATGGCGACGGCTTCGATCTGGGCTTTCAGCTTGCCTTTTACCGGCTGGTCAGTCGCGTTCTTCAACTGGGCGGTGACGGTGAGGTGCGCGGAATCATTGGTGCGCAGGTTCAGCTTCGACAGGACGGTGGGATAGCGCAGCGCGACGGGGCCGCTGGTGGTGAGGAAGACTTCGCGCCACAGGCCCATCTCTTTATCGGGAGGAGCGGGGTTCCAGTCGACAAAAGTGATGGCGAGATCGTTCTCGGTGGGGGCGAAGACCTGGACGGCGAGAACATTTTCCGCGCCGGGCTTGAGGGCGCTGGTGACGTTGAATTCGAAGGTGCGCCAGGCGCCGGCAACGTCGTTGGA
Source organism: Acidobacteriaceae bacterium (assembly GCA_003165855.1). Lineage (GTDB taxonomy): Bacteria > Acidobacteriota > Terriglobia > Terriglobales > Acidobacteriaceae > Sulfotelmatobacter. The sequence goes on from PMXH01000214.1 coordinate 5,713, forward strand.
ATTGGCAATCTGTTTGCCGTTGAGCCAAACGTTGGCGCGGAAGTTGATGCCTTTGAAATTGAGCCAGACGGTTTTTCCGGCGTAGGAAGCGGGCACGGCGAATGGTTTGCGATACCACCAGGAGACGGCGTAGGGGCTGTCGGTCTGCATGGCGATGTCGGAGAAATTGCCGCCGATGGGATAAGTGACCCCGGCGAACTGGCGGAGGTTCGTGGCGAAGAAAGGATCGGGGAGAGTTTTGTCCTTCACGAGAGCCGCGACCACGGTAGTGGGGACGGTGACGTCGTGCCATCCTTTTGGAGCGAAGGCGGGGGTGGAGATGATCTCGCCTTTGGACTCGAACTTGGCGGAGGATTGCAGGGCCCAATGATCGCGGAGAACCAGTTTCTCGGATTGCGCGCTTGGGCTGGAGGGCTTGGAGGCTGGGGTATCGGCGGCGAGAAGCAGGCGCGAAGCGAGAAATGAGATCAGGAAGAACTGAGCCAGGAGGCGAGTGGGAAAGGCTGAGCGTCTGTTTCTTGCTTTTGTGGAATTCATGTTGCTCCCTTGCGTAGCATCGTTGGACGCGTGCAGATGCAGTTCCGTGGACCTCTGTCCAGGAACTTAAGAGGGATAACACGTCTATTGATACGATTCAATAGCGGATTTTGGCGGGTGACGCGGAGAGGGGTGCCAACGGTTGGGAGATCCCTCGTCCCGCTGGNNCGGGACTTCGGGATGACGCCGGAGGGGTGCAACGTTGAAGATTTTCAAATTGAGCCACTACCCGATAGGATCGCGAAGCTTGAATCTTGAATAGAGTTTAATTGGTTTATAATTAGGGATTCTGCCTACACTTCCGGAGTGAATAAAGAAAATGATTCGATTTCTGCAAACTGAAGGGCCGTTCAAGAAAATCGTGTTGAGCGGACTGCTGCTGCTGATTTGCGCGGCGATGGTGATCGCGTTTATTCCGGGCAACCTGGGCAGTGACCTGATGGGTACGCCGGGCAAGGGCGTGATTGCCAAGGTGAACGGCGAGGATATTACCGCCGAGGAAGTTCGCGAGGCGGCGCGGGCGATGGCGGAACAGCAGGCGCAGCAATACGGCAAGAACGCGTCGATGATAATGCCCTTTCTGATGCAGCAGGCGACGCAGCATGCGGCCGATCAGTTGATCGATCGACAGGCATTGGTGACGGAAGCGCAGCACCTGGGCTTGAAGTCGACGCCGCAGGAGGTGAAGGATGAGCTGCAGCACGGACGCTATGCGCAGATCTTCTTTCCCGGCGGGACTTTCGTGGGCGAGGCGGAATACCAGGGGATGCTGCAGCAGCACAACCTGACTCCGGCAGTCTTTGAAGACTCCGTGGGGAAGGAAATTCTGATCAGCAAGTTGCAGGCGCTGATTACGGGGAGCGCGTCGGTGAGCGATGCGGCGATCCGGCAGGAGTTCGTCAAGCAAAGTACGAAGGTGAAGTTCGAGTATGCCGTTCTGAAGGAAGATGACATCAAGAAAGGGCTTCATCCCACGACAGAGGAGCTGAAAGCCTACTACGACAGCCATCAGAAGAGCTACGCGAATTCCATCCCGGAGAAGCGCAAGATCAAGTACGCCATGATCGACCTGGGGAAGGTTCAGGCCGGATTGCAGGTGACGCGGGACGACTTGCAGGGTTATTACAATCAGCACCGCGATGAATATCGGGTGCCGGAGCAGGTTGAGGTGAGCCACATCTGGATCAAGATGCCGCTGCCGGGGGAGGATGGCAAGATCGACGAGAAGGGCGTGGCGGATGCCCAGCACCGCGCCGAAGACCTGCTGAAACAGTTGCAGAACGGGGCGAAGTTCGAAGATGTAGCCAAGAAATATTCCGAAGATCCGGGCAGCTCGAATGTAGGGGGTTCTCTGGGCTGGATCGGTAAGAGCCAAATGGGAGCTGAGTTTGAGAAGGCCGCGGCGGCGCTTCAAAAAGGCAAGATCAGCGGCGTGGTGAAGACCGTGGATGGCTTCCACATCATTCGTGTGGATGACCGGCAGGATGCGCACATGAAGACGCTCGAGGAGGTTAAGAGCCAGATCGAGCCCGTCGTGAAGCAGCAGAAGGCGCAGCAGGCCGCGCAGAAGCAGGCGGAAGATTTGCTGCAGCAGGCTAAGACGCAGGGATTGGACGCGGCCGGGGCGGCGAAGGGCGTGGCGGTTGCGACCTCGGACTTTTTCAGCCGCAGGGATGTGGTGCCGGGAGTGGGTCCGGCGCCGCAGTTGATGGATGCGGTGTTCACGGCGGCGGAAAAGTCGCCGGCGGACATGGCGGCGACGTCGCAAGGCTTCGCGGTGTTTCAACTGCTGGCGGTGCAGCCGCCGTCGACGCCGACGTTCGAGGAGATTCGTACGAAGGTGGAGGAGCAATTCAAGAACGAGCGGGCGAACATTCTGCTGGCGCAAAAGACGCAGGAACTTTCCGATCGCGCGAAGAGCGAACACGATCTGAAGAAGGCGGCAAAAGAGTTGGGTGCGACGATGAAGAGCAGCGACTTCGTTGCGCCGGATGGGCAGGTTCCCGATATTGGGTCGCTGACGGGAGAGGCGGCGGTTGCCTTTACCATGAAGCCGGGAGACATCAGCGGGCCGATCAACAGCGGAAGCAACGGAGTGGTGATCTCGGTGGTCGAGGTGCAGGCCCCGACCGAGGCTGACTTCGCCGCTAAGCGCGACCAGATTCGGGATACGCTGCTGCAGAGTAAGGAGCAGGAACTTTTCGGACTGTTCATAACGAACCTGCGGGATCAGATGGAGAAGTCGGGCAA
>PMXH01000465.1 GCA_003165855.1 Acidobacteriaceae bacterium
CATCGGGAGTCTCGGCAAATTTCGCGTCAAAGCGTCCGGCAGTGATGACGGTGTGTGGCGGAGGGCCCTGTGTCGAAGTCTGCGTCGGCGGGTTCTCCGCCGGAGAGATTGTGATCCGGGCGGCCCCGGAAGTTTCGGCGCGGTCGAGGCGGCGTCCATCGGCGACAAAGAAATCGATGATGGAGGCCGTGATGTCGAAATCCTGAGGCGGCGACGCATGTTCCGAGACAGGCACCGAGGCATGTTGCGCGGCAGGCACGGATCCATTTGCCGCGACCGTGTCGGTGCGGGCGGCATGCTGCGACAGCCGGACTCCATCCATCGCATGCACCTTCTGGAGCTGGTTCTGGCCCAGAAAATCTAAGATGGCGCGTCCGGCATCGCCCTGCATGGGCTGAGACCCGATCCGCTCGACGTGCACATTGCCGGTCAGCGTGGCCGTGCGCAGAAGGTTTTGCTTGCTGGTGAGCAGGAGATCGGCTTCGTCGGCGCGGCCACGCATCTGGTCGGCATCCGGCTCCGTGGTCTTCGTCTTTGTTTCTGCATTCACATTTCCGATGGCCAGCACCCGCTGCACCTCGTTCTCCGGGCCGAGAAAGAACGTGGCCTGGTCCGATTGCAGGGTTCCGCTCTCGCGCTCCATGCGGGGATGGTTCAACACGATTTCATGCGGCTCGCGGGTGACTACGCCATGGGTCGCGAAGAGCGTAGCGCCATCCGGCCCATTCAACGTCACATGAACTTGTGAAGCCAGCGTGAGCGCACCGATCTTGGCCGCGTATTGCACGCCGACGGCCCAGCCCGTGGCTTGCGGCGTGCGGAAATCCACTCGAGCCTCGGTGGAAGCGTCTCCGCTGTCCCGGTTAAAGATCAGGTCTCTGGTCTTGAGATGGATGGGGTTCTTGAGTTCCTTCGGAGTCGCCTGGTCGGCCGCGGTCACGCCGCTGGGGTTGGCTTGCAGATCAATCTGCACCTCGCCCTGAGCCGTAACGTCGCCAGACTTCGGATCGTAAGTGAAGTTGTCGCCATAAATCTGGTCGAAGCGGGAGGTGTCGCGGCCGTAGAGGATGATGCTGACGTCGTGCAGCTCAGCGTGCCCGTTGAGCTTGAATTCCTTCACGTCTTTGGCGTTAATGGTGAAGACCGTTCGGCCCGATTCCGATTTTGAAAACTGAAAGCCGCTGGCCGTCTGCTTGATGTCGTAGCCGATCTTTCCGGGGAATCCTTTGAGCACGCTCTGCTGCCGCAGACGGGCGTAAAGATACATGCCCGCGACCACCGCGGTGAACAGGATCGCGAGTGCAATCAGCCAGCGTCGGAGGCGATAGATGGGGAGCGGCATGCTGGGTTCAGTGTAATGCAAGCTGCTGAACTACACTGAGGGACGATGACTCCGGAAACGCCGCTTCTGCTGGACCTGCAGCACATCCGCGTGATGCGCGGGGAGAAAATCGCGCTCGATGACTTTAGCCTCGGCATCCGTGCCGATGAACATGTCGCGATCCTCGGACCCAACGGCTGCGGCAAGTCAACGTTGATCAAGACCATTACGCGCGAGTGTTATCCGGTAGTACAGGAAAATTCGTCAATGAGCATCCTGGGGCAGGAACGCTGGGACGTGTTCGAGTTGCGCGCACTGCTGGGCATTGTCTCGAACGATCTGATGCTTTCCTGTACGGGAAACGCGGTCGGACGAGATGTGGTGCTGTCGGGATTTTTCAGCAGCATCAGGATTTTCCCGCACCACACGGTCGATCCGCAGCAGCAGAAGCTGGCCGATGCCGCCCTGGCGCAGCTCGGAGTTTCCCATCTGGCGGAATGGCCGGTCGGCGAAATGTCTTCAGGAGAAGCTCGGCGAGTGCTGATCGCGCGGGCGCTGGTTCACCATCCCCGCGCCTTGTTGTTCGATGAACCCTGCAACTCGCTTGACCTCGCGGCCCAGCACAGCCTGCGGCAAACCATGAGCGGCCTCGCGAACTCAGGAATTGGAATTGTTCTTGTGACCCACGAACTGGCCGACATCGTTCCCGAGATCCAGCGCGTCGTTCTGATGAGCCGGGGAGAGATCGTCGCCGATGGACCTAAGGATGAAATGCTGCAGGTTGAGCGACTGTCGGCCTTGTTCGGTGCCCCCGTGGATATTGCGCGTCGCGATGGTTACTACCACATGTGGTGAGGCGCCTGCGCTTGGTTCGGGCTGGCCACCGCTGATCGACCGAATTAAGGCCGATCCTGGGCGCCGTGATAGATCCGCAAGACTTCGATGCTCTGGTCCTTAGCACGATAGACCGCGATGTAAGGCAGGGGCGGAAACAAAAGTTCTCGGGTTCCTTCTTCGCGCCCGACGCGACCAAGATGCGGCCAGTCTTTCAGGGATTGGATGGCAGCGTAGACTTTACGAACGGTCGCCTCTCGGTAATGCGGATGGTGCTCCTCGAGGTAATCGCTGATGCGTTGCAGGTCCACCGCGGCGGCTGACGTCCAGCGGATTCGCATCTTTATGAGCGCAGCATCTGCTCCAAGCGAGCGTCCATAGCTGCTTGCTCAATGAACTCACCCCGGTCTGCCTGAGCGATTCCTTCCCGCACGGCTGCGCGAAAGCGGGCGTCCTCTTCTAGCAGACGCAAGGCGGCGTCCTTTACCAGTCGCTCCGCGTCGGTGCCTTCCTGGGTGGCAATCTGTGCGAGCTGGGCTTCCTGCTCAGGCGTGAAATGTAGTTCCATGTGGTTCTAGGGTAATGGAAACATGCCGATGTTTCAACGCGAAATGCCATGTTTCTGGCGCATCTCGGAAAGGAAGTCGGCGGCTGGCCGGGTACGTCCGGCTTTTACGTCTTCATGGCCCCGGCGGATACCTTCAACAGCTTCCTCGAAATCCTGGCGCTCCCATTCCAGATAGGCAGCCAGAGCCTCATCAAGCGCGATGGCAGGGTCCTGCCCACGCCGCTGGGCGTATTCCTCCAGTTGCGCCTTGCGTTCCGGCTTGAGGGGTATCATGTCCATGATTTGCCTATCGGCTACGGTCCCCGGCACCTAATTGACGTGCTTAAGCGTAAGAGGCAGGAAAGCACATGTCAAGCGCGGCTTCGGCTCAAAAGGTACCCAATCTTCTTCGATTCAGATGACAGCTGCGGCCAGCCGAATCCTGAAATCCCGCAGCGTCAGTTCCAGCCCGCCGAAATCGGGATGGTCGTTGTGGCCGATGGTGAATGC
>PMXH01000408.1 GCA_003165855.1 Acidobacteriaceae bacterium
GCCAAGGCGGAGTCGAGTGTGAGTTGGAGCGTTTTGTAGTTCATGGTGGTTTTCAGCACCCCGTCAATCGGCAGCCGTCAAAGTTTTATACCTCGCGCCGATCTCGGCTGTCGCTCTCAGCAATGCGTCCAACGGTTTCAGCGCGGGCAGTAGCGCGCCACTTTTGCGCAGGGTTTCGATTACTGTTTCCGTGGGAATATTCCCGACCAGGTCATTCTGCGCGAAGGGGCATCCGCCGAGACCGCCGATGGCGGAATCGAAGCGGCGACAGCCGGCTTCATAAGCTGCGACGATTTTGGCGGCGGCCTGATCGGGCCAGCTGTGCAGGTGGACTCCGATTTCGAGGTAGTCGTACTTCGCCAGTACCGCGGAAACGACTTCCCGAATTTTCTCGGGCGGTGCTACGCCTACGGTGTCGGCAAGGGAGATCATGCGAATCTCCTGCAATTCGAGCAATCCAACGGCTTCGACGACCTCATCAATGCTCCAGGGGTCACCGTAAGGATTGCCGAAAGCCATCGAAATGTAGACGACGGTTTCGATCCCGGCTTCGTCGGCTTTCTTCTCGATTTTTTCCAGTTCCTCAATCGCGTCTTCGAGAGTCTGCCGTTGATTGTTTTGCAGAAATGTTGGCGAGAGTGAATACGGGAAACCCACGGTGCGCACAGCTTCCGTCGCAATCGCTCGCTGCGCGCCCTTTTCGTTGACCACGATGCCGATGATCTCCACGTCGTCGGGAGGATCGAGTTCCTTCAACACTTCTTCCGAATCCGCCATCTGCGGCACGGCTTTGGGCGACACGAACGAAACTGCATCAATATGCTTGAATCCTGCGCTGATCAATGCCTGCAAGTAAGCCCGCTTGATGTCGGACGGAATCTGCCCCTTCAGCCCCTGCCAGGCATCCCGCGGACACTCGATAAGCTTTACGAGCTCAAACAATTCATTCACCACGGAGACACGGAGGCACGGAGATTACGAAATCAAAGAACTTTCCGAACTATTCCGCCCCTTGTTAGAACCGGAACATTGAAATTCAAAATCAGTCCAACCCGCTTGCCAGTTAGCTTCAAATATGTCAGAGGTTGTGCTTCGTGAACTGGCAGGATGTGTTCCATGCACTTGAGTTCCAAGATGAGCGAATCTTCAACTACAAGATCGATCCGATATCCGCAATCGAGGCTGACGCCCTTGTATCGCACTGGTAACGCCATCTGCCGCTCGAATTTCAATTTCCGGAGGTACAGTTCATGGCAGAGGCACTCTTCATAAACAGATTCCATAAGGCCGGGGCCAAGTTCGCGGTGTACTTCAATCGCAGCTCCGATGACCTGTTCGGTGAGGTGTTCATGAAGGAGTTTGCTCCGTGCCTCCGTGTCTCCGTGGTGAATCATGTCTGCAGCACTCCCACCTTGAACTCTGGAACTTCCGGATTCAGCGCCGCGGCTTCCAAAGCCTGCGTGATGGCGTCACGCGTCTCGATGGGATCGATGATCTTATCGATCCACAGCCGGGCCGCTCCGTAGCGCGGGTCCGTCTGCTCGTCGTAAGTACGCTTCGTCGATTCGTACAGCTCTTTCTTTTCTTCCTCGCCCAACTTCGTGCCGCCGCGCTCCAGTTGTTTCACCTTGATCTCCACCAAAGTTCCGGCTGCGGAATCGCCACCCATCACAGCGTACCGAGCCGTCGGCCAAGCAAAAACGAACCGCGGATCAAACGCTTTGCCGCACATGGCGTAATGTCCCGCGCCGAAAGAACCTCCAACAATCACAGTAATCTTCGGCACCACGGAGTTCGATACCGCATTCACCATTTTCGCGCCGGCTTTGATGATGCCGCTCCATTCGGCGTCGCGACCCACCATGAAGCCGTTCACGTCGTGAAAGAAAATCAGCGGAATCAAATTCTGGTTGCAGTCCATGATGAAGCGCGCGGCTTTCTCCGCCGATTCCGTGTAGATCACGCCGCCAAACTCGATCCGCTTGTGGCCCTCGTGGTCGGTCTGGTGAGCGTGCAGCTTTTGATTAGCAACAATTCCCACGGCGAAGCCGCCGATGCGTCCGTAGCCGCAGATCAGCGTCTTGCCGTATTCCGGCTTGTATTCGTCAAACTGGCTGCCATCGAGCACGCGCGCCAGAATCTCTTTCATGTCATAAGGACGCGCGGGCGAAGAATCATAAATGCCGTAAATCTCCTCCGCGGCCAACGCAGGCTCGACCGGCTTCTTGCGATCCCACGGAGACTGGCGGCGGTATCCCCACTTCTCGACGATCGAGCGAATGCGCGCCAGGCATGCCGGATCGTCCGGTTCGCGGAAGTCCACCGTGCCGCTGATGCCCGCGTGCATGGCCGCTCCTCCCAGATCTTCCGCGGAAATTTTTTGCCCGATCGCCGCCTGCACCAGCGCCGGCCCAGCCAGAAATAATCCGCTGCCATCGGTCATCAAAACGTGATCGCACATCACCGGCAGGTATCCGCCTCCCGCCACGCACATCCCCATGATGGCCGCGGTCTGCGGAATGCCCAGAGCTGACATGACGGCGTTGTTGCGGAAAACGCGGCCGAAGTCATCTGTGTCCGGAAACACATCTTCCTGCAGCGGCAGGAACACGCCCGCCGAATCCACCAGATAAATCGTTGGAATGCGGCTCTCGATGGCGATGTTCTGGGCGCGAATCACTTTCTTCGAGGTCATGGGAAAAAATGCGCCCGCCTTCACCGTCGCGTCATTCGCGATGATCATCACCATGCGGGTATGCACTCGCGCCAGGCCCGTGATCACGCCCGCGGCCGGCGCTCCGCCCCACTCTTCATACATGCCGTGGGCTGCGTAAATTCCCAGCTCGAAGAACGTTTTAGGATCCACCAGCAGTTCAATGCGTTCCCGCGCGGTCAGGCGTCCCTTGGCATGCTGGCTCTCGATGGCCTTGGCGCCGCCACCCTCGCTGATTTTCTCGCTTTCGTTGCGCACCTGGGACATCAGATCCGCCAGAAAGCGCATGTTGGCCTCGAATCGTGCGGAGGTGGGGTCGAGCGTCGTGGTCAGGACGTTCGACGCCTGCGACGAAGAAACCGCTGGAGTTTCGCTGCGATCAGCCATGAGTATGAATATGAGTGAAGAGAGCGGACTGATTACGGTATACCACGGTAGCCAAGACGCGCAACGCGGCATGCTCCGTCGTCCGGCTTCGCCGCTGACGGACATCGAGGCAGAGAGCGGAGAGAGCAAAATCCGCCGAAGCCATCCTGAAGAGAGGGCTTGTCTGCGACGAATGGTTTATTGCAGATGCAGCCGCCGCAACAACTCCTGGAACCGTGGCTCCGCGCGAAGGTTCGTCCAGACTGGGTCGACTTTCAGATAGAGCAAACCGGGTCCGGCCCCTTGATAGCAGTTCTCGAGTGCGTTGAGAGCCGCCGCATTCCTCCCGAGCACGACATTTGCCTCCGCCGAGGAACAGGCATCCACGCGGGGGTCCTTGGAGTGCGCCAGCTCGCCCGACCCTCCGGTTTTCGCTGCATCCTCCATCACGGCCCGGAACCCGCCCTGAGCATAGAGCTGCTGCAGAGACTGGGTTTGGCTGGAAACACCGGCGAGGCGGGCGTCTTCCAGGCTTTCCTTGAGCCACAGGTTGTACTCGCCCGTCTGCTTGTAATATTGCAAAAGGTAAAAGTGCACCGGCAGGAAGTTGGGGTTCGCGGCCAGAACTTTTTGATACGCCTGCAGCGCCAGGTCGTAGCGGCCGGCGAGGTAATAGGCGAACCCGGTGTCGGCGTTGATGATCAGAGAAAGCGGATCCAGTTCCTGGGCGCGTTGCAGTTCTGAGATTGCTTCGTCGTGCCGTCCTTCGGGCCCCAGCAACAGGTTGCCGTACCAGTGGTGCGCCTGCGCGAAATTCGGATTCAATTCAAGCGCCCGCTGGAACTCGCGCTCCGCGCCTACCCAGTCCCAATCATGCAGAATCCGAACCGCCGCCAGGGACGTGTGCGCCTCGGCCAGCGTGCTATCGAGTTGCAAAGCTTTTTCGGCCGCTGCCTTGGCCTCGGTCATGCCCGTGGGACTTTCTCCGAAGAGCACAAGCAGCGTATAGCAATCGGCCAGCCCGGAATAAGCCAGCGCGAAGTCAGGATCTTTTTCGATTGCCTGGTCGAAGTATTCGATCGCCTTGCGAAATCCTTCCACATTTCTCTGGTTCCAGGCATAGCGCCCCCGCAGATAAAGGTCGAAGGCCTCCGGGTTCACGGANNGAGCGTCCCCGCCGCAGGCGGCCGCTCTCCTCGGCCGTCAAGTTCAGATTCACTTCGTTGGTAATCGCTTCAGCCACGCGTGCCTGCAGTGAAAGCACATCTTTCAAGTCGCCGTCATAGGCTTCTGCCCAGATGTGTCGATCGGTTGCCGTCCGAATCAACTGCGCCGTAATCCTCACCCGATCGCCCGACCGCAGCACCGACCCTTCCACCACCGCGTCCACTCCCAACTCCCGCCCGATCTGCGGCAGCGGTATCCGCGTCCCTTTGTATTGCATGATCGAAGTCTTGGAAACCACCTTGAGCTTGCGAATTTGCGCCAGATCTGTGATCAGCTCGTCCGTCATCCCGTCCACAAAATATTCCTGGTTGGGATCGTTCGAGAGGTTCTGCAACGGCAGCACGGCCACGGAGCGAATCGGCCCAAGGTCCGCATCCCCGAATATCCTCTGCTTCCAGCTAGCCCCTTCGAGCAACGCCATTACGGCTATGATTCCCAGCCCACCCACCAGCCACTGCATCCAGCCGCTGCCTGCGGTCGACTCCGGAGTTCTGGTCCTAAGCCCGTTTCCGTTCCCGCCAGAAGCCGGATGGAACTCGCCCTCAGCCGCCGAACTCGTTGCCGTCGAGGCTACCGAGCCGCTGGGATTACTCGCCATAGAGGAAGCATTAGAGGAAGCAGACGCGGCCGCGCTCAAGCTGGCACCCCCGCCGACCCCCACGCCATTCCCCTCGCTGGTCTCGATTTCCCGCACCCCGGCCACGAACCGGTAGCCGCGCTTGGGAACCGTCTCAATGTAGCGGCTGCCATCTTCGCCGTCCCGCAGTGCCTTGCGCAGCAGGTAGATTACCTGGCTCAGGTTGTTTTCCTCGACCACCGTGTCCCGCCACACGGTTCGCATCAGCGCGTCTTTTTCCAGCAGGCGGCCGTTGTTCTCCACCAACACCAGCAGAGTGTCGAACGCCCTGGGAGGAAGCTCCATGCGCGCCGCACCATGGCGCAGCAGCCGCTCGCCCGGATCCAGTACAAAGGGACCGAACTCGTATAAGTGCCTGACTGCCTTATTCATAGCCGTCCTAAGAAAATCTTCACAAAAAAATGAGGTCCGCTAAGGACTTCCCAGCCCGGTCTGCCTCACAGTACAAACCGCGCCACTTCACTTGAAATCCTTGGAGTCCGTTCGGCCAGAAGTTTAGCCGAGTCTTGCGAAAGCTCGGTAGGGCACGAACGTGGTGGTGGGGGCCACCTTTCTCCTAGGCATCCTGCATGCTTCATGTGCTTCGCAAGCACCACTCGTCTGGGTTTGCCGCTCATTTTACGGCCGAGAACCTCCGGCCGGAGCGGCAAGCAGGGTCGCCCGGGGAGGATTCACGGCTTTCCAGCTTTTGATCTCAGAGGGTTACGGGGGAGAGGGCAAAACTGCTTCGTCAAGCCTGAGAAAACCTGAGCTGGGGAGCTCCGAATCCTCCCCCGGTGCCGCTCTGTGCACGGACTGGCCGCCGGGTCCACTCAAACCTTATCGAGACTACTACCCATCTCATAAATGCCTCAGCAAGATCAAACAGTAGCCTAAGTAGAGCATCGCAAGAAGGTTTTCAGCGTGCCGAACAGCGAGCGCAACGACGGGAGTGCGCTCCCATGACCACGCGATCATGACCACGCGATCATTCACTCTCACTCTTGCTCGTCTCCGATGGCGTCGCGAAGCGTTCTTCAATCCACGCTTGCCAGAGCGGTGTCTCGCGGGCGACCGTCGCGGCCGCCTGATCGCCGTAGAGGTAGAAGCTTAGCGTGACCATGCTCTGGCCGCCGAAGTTGACGGCGCCAAGAGCGGCGGCGCCCGGCCCCGGCTTGTCGAGCCGCAGCAGCGCGTTGTACGGACTTTGACTGACGTGCTCCACCACGCCGCTGAGCGACGGGACGCCCGCCGGGGCGGTCCAACGCTCTCCGGCGCTCACGCCTTTCAGCCCCAATGCCGCGGTCAGCGTTTCCCAGGCCTCCGCTTCGGTTCCCGCGGCGGGGGCCATCCACTGCATCATCGCGGAGCGTTGGCCGCGGAAGTGCGTCAGATAGATCTTCAGGATGCGGAAGTACCCAGGCCAGCCGGATTCGGTGCCTTCCAGTTGGTTGTCCCAGTCGTCCGTGTCGGCGAAGAGGCTATGCACCACGCGGACGACGCAGATTCCTCCCCCGCGCGCCTCGACGCTCCACTCGTCCGCGACGATCGGCGAGCCAGGCATCCAGCCAGGGGACTCGGCGGTAAACCTCCGCGGTGGATCCCATGTCGTCACCGGGGAACTCGACTCCATGCCCGGGCCGAAGTTCAACTTCACCGCAACCGGCTTCCCGTCGCGCTCCTCGAACTCAGTCGGCACGAACCACGACGAAATACCCGGCCCGGTGGCGATGGCCTGCCAGACTTCCTCCGGCGTGCCGGGGACCTCGACTTCGACCTGGACGGAACGGCGTCCGGATGCTTCTTTCTTCACGCTCATGATGGCTCCTTGGGATCGGATTTCTTGGGATTGGATTTCTGCGGCAGAGGGTGCGCCACGACCACCAGGCGATGCGCGCGGCCGCCGGGCGCGGATTCATCGTGGTACTTCGAAACCAGTTTCGTGATGGCCTCGGCGAGTTCTTTGCTGAAAGCCGCCCGGTCCGTCGCCGACCGGAAGCGAACCTCGGTATCCACCGCCAGGGTCGCCAGGGGTTTGCCCGTCTCTTTCGCACGACGAACCAGATCGCCCACTTCGCGGACGACCCGTGCGCCCAGTGCGATGAGATAGCTCGCGGACAGCCTATCGATTTCCCGGTTCGGATCCGCGGCGACCGGACCCAGGGCGCTCGGCGAAACCACGTAGGAAGCGGCCGTCGCCACCAGCAGCCGTTCCGTCAGCCCGCCCCACTTGCGTTCCTCGGCCAGCCGCACCAGCCCGTGCGCCTCCAGCCCATGCAGGTAGTAGTTGACTTTCTGCCGAGTCAGGCCAACCCGCGTGGCCAACGTCGCCGCCGAGGCGGGCACGACTAGCTCGGAGAGGAGTCGACCCCGCATGGGCTCCAAAGCTGCCGTCGCCGCTGCCGGATCATCGATGACTTGGAGGTCGAGCACGAGGAGACGGTACCATTGACAACTTTTCTTGTCAAGGATATTTCAAGGCTTTTTCCTAGGAATTTGCAGAGTCTTTCCCTCGTGGCCGCCTCATCGCAAGGTATCCTTTCGCCGCCGCCGCTCGCTCTCCTTTATGATCTCGCTAATATCCGCCGCTGGACGTATCTCAATCGTTCCACACTGCAACCTCACTCCCGGACATTGGGAAATGNNTTCGTTTCCGCGTACGGACCGTCGGTCACTGCAACCTTTCCGTCCTTCCAACCCACGGTCACCGCCGTGTTGGCGGGCTGAAGAGGTTCCTCAGCGACCAGATGTCCGTTCTTCCGCAGTTCGTCGTTGTAGCTAAAACACTCGTCCAGCACGGTGTT
>PMXH01000524.1 GCA_003165855.1 Acidobacteriaceae bacterium
GCGCATCAGGCTGCCCGTTGTCGGGGAGATGACGTAGGGGCGAGCGGGACTCTCCGTTAAACCCCTACGAGGCTTGCGGCTCAGGCGGCGCGCTGGGAATTATCGGCGCAGGAGCCGGCTCATTCACGGGCGGCGCTACTGACGGAACCGGAGTGAAGGACTCGACCGCAATCGGCGCCACCATATTCTGCAGGTAGTAAGTCACTACTACGCCTCGCTGCCAGAAACGTGGGATCAACAGCAGGAGCAGCGTCAACTGGCTGACCAAGATCGCGCCACCCACGCTGGTTGATGGCACCAAACGCATCCACGCCCACAGCCCCGCCAGCAGCACAATCGCCGCCACAATCGTGATCACGACATAACTTGCCAGCAAGCTTCCCAGGTTCCTCCAGGTGTGCCGGAAGGCTGCACCAATCGACTTTCGCACGGCCCGCTGATCACTTAGCACCACGTCGGCCTGCGCCAGATCGAACCAGATGCGCAGCGCCGCCATCACCAGGAAGATGACTGCCAGGCCCGCGAACCGCACTTCGGGCACCAGCAGTTCGTTCGTACTCTCCGCAGCTCTCTTCTCCAGTACGCCATGAAGGCCGAACAGCGCCGCCGCCACAATCCCCATCACGATTCCCGCCACGATCAGCAACCGGATAAACCGCCACAAGTTGCGTCCGCAGGCGCGAAAGAAATCCTCGCGCGGCAGCCGGTAGGTTGAAGCATAGCCGTACAGCACTCCGGGCAAGAACAGCGCCGTCGCGAAGAAGAAGAGCAAGGCAAAGTCCACTGCAGGCGCGGCGGAAGCCATCGTCGGACCGAACTCAGGCCGCGTTAACATTTCGATGAACACACCCATGGAAAAGCCGTGTACCAAGCGGTCCGCGTACAAACTGTGATCCAGTATCTGGTGCGCCTGATTGCTAAATGCGCCCGCACCAAACAACGCGAGTGTCACATTCAGCACGTAAAACCAGACGATGTAGCGCTTATTGCGGGCCGCCATTCCCAGGCCGCGGCTCAAGAGTCCTTTATTTTCGCTCATGCGCAATTTCCCTCAATTCGACCGTGCACCGACATCCTGTAACGGAAGCATGGAGCTCGAACTTCTGCTGAAACGCGAAATCTCGCTCCGATTTCAAACTGCCCACCACGCCAGCGCCTGGCCCAACCACTGCGTCAGGAACACCCAGTAGTTCGTCACCTTGCGCGCGGGCTTGCCATTGGCTTCGGCGGTATAGCTGTTGTTGAAGTCGTTGCGGTCAATCTGGACGGTGTGGTCGGGATCGATCTCCGCCGACTCGACCTTGGTTTTCTTCTCATACGTGAACCTGGTCCACCGGCTTACGCCATCCCAGTGCTCGCGGACCTTTTCACCGTTCTCGAACTTGACCTCAACCTCGACTGGCATCACGAAATCTTCCTTGCGTTGCAGCCAAACGAAGGATCGATAGACCGTGTTCTTGTCATCCTTCTTGAAGGCGCCTTTTTTCTCTTCGTACCAACTCACCGGGAAGGACTCGATCCTCACCACTTTGTAATCCATCACCGGGGAGCCGTAGATGGCCTGATTGAAGTACCTGCGCAGATCCCGGCCTGAGACTTCTTCAATCGTCTTCAGGAAGTCTTCCTTGGTGGGATGGGTGAAGCGATACTTCATGAAGTAGGTGCGCATGGCCTTGGCCATTGTGTCTTCGCCGATGATGCCCTCCAGCGTCAGCAGGACGCTGGCGGTCTTGCCGTAGGTGACGCCGCCGTAGGAGTTGCCGTTGTAGTAGTCATAGGCCTTTTGCGCGATGGGATCGAAGTCGGACGCGCTGATGTAACCCAGCCGTTGATTTTCCCGCTCACCCACGGTGGCGCCGGCAATGTCCAGGATTGATGTCTTCTTCCCCAGAATCGAATCCAGCACCTTAACTTCGGTATAGCTGTTGATGCCCTCGTCCATCCAGGCATCTTCGAATTCGTTGGTCGCGACCATGCCGTACCAGTACTGGTGCCCGAACTCGTGTTCCACCACGAGTTCCGGCAGGTGCAAACCCTCCGGCATGAACCAACTCGAATCGCCCGTGATGAACGTGGGATATTCCATCCCTTCCGCCGCGGAATCCGGCTCGGGATCGACCAATGTGATCGTCTTGTATGGATAGGGCCCATACCGGCTCTCGAACTGCTCCAGCGATTCTTTGAGGATCTTTTCGTGCCGTTCCACCTGGCTCCAGTGCGCGGGCTGCATCAGAATGCGCATCTGCACTGGCCCCATCTGCCCCTGGAACACGCCGTCTTCTTTCACCTTGTAGCGCGGGCTGGCGGTCCAGGCGAAATCGTGGATGTCGTCGCCGTGATAGGTCACCGTCTTCGTGTTATCGGGATTGTTTACATCGCTGACCTTGACTCCGCTCGCGCCGACCACCTCATACTGCGGCACGGTCAACTTAACGTCATACACGCCGAAGTCGGCGAAGAACTCAGTGAAGGCATGATACTGATGGCAGTTCCAGGCTCCGTGCCACCACACTCCGACTTTCGGGAACCATTGCCCACCCAGAACGAAATCACGCTTCCATCCCGAGCGCGCCTGGGTCTCGGGGAATTTGGTTTGGAACGCAATCTTGAACTGCACGTACTCACCCGGCGCAACCGGCTTTGGCAAATGCACGTCGACTACAGTCTTGTCGTCTTTGTTGCCATCGTCGGGCTGGATGTAGCGTACCTGCGAGGTTAGATCGCCCTGCCCTACCACTTCGAGGCTCTTGATGTCTTCCGATCCGTATTCCTTCGATTCCCACTTTTCGTATGCGGTATCGCGATTGCCGGCGACTTTCGCCTCGCGCACGAACGTTGAGTTCGGCTGAAACGCATTCTGGTAAAGATGAAAGGGGAAATGGTCCAGCGGCTGCCCGGTCAAGTTGTGATAGGTGAGCACCTCGGTAGCGTCGACAATATGCTTCCCCGCGTCGTACTTGGCGTCGATCTCGTAGTGGACGACGCGCTCTGACATGGGCTTGTCCGAATTGATGGCCAGCGTGGTATCAGGGATNNCCGCTTGCGGAGCCGCCGCCTTGGCCGCATGTTGCTGCACCAGAAGGGACAGCACAACCACCGAAACCACCGGGAAAAGCAAAATCATCCAGCGGATCTTCATGAAACAAACCTCGGTTTTCGCTATGGGATGGAATCATACCGCAGGCGGTCGAATGCCGTCATCCCGCGCTGGAAGATACGAGGCAAGCCTGTGGGAAGTTCCAACGGGTATTCGGCATATCCAGTTGTTTCGTTGAAGATGACGCGGGTTAGCGTTGACACACTTTTGCAAAATTCGACAAATCTCTGCGTCCAAAGCGCTGTGCGAGGTATCCTATAAGCGAGCTGGTTCTGCGCCACGGACTGGCCTTTAAGAGTCCGCGATCCGGTCCGCTCCAGTGACGCAGTTCCCGGCCGGAGGAACGCCATGAAAGCCGCTCTCGTCGTGGTCTTGTTCGCCGTTTCCGCTTTCGCCCAAGATCAAGCTGCCGCCACCGCCGCCGAAGCCGCCTGCGGGCCCAAAGAAGTGAAATTCGACGCCAAGCAAGACGTCGCTCAGCATCCCACGCCCCAGGCCGAAGCCGGCAAGGCCTTGGTCTACGTCGTCCAGAATCTAGGGGAGGTGCAATGCACCGGTTGCGCACTCACGAAGGTGGGGCTGGATGGCGCGTGGGTAGGGGCAACCCAAGGTAGCTCGTACATCTACTTTCCTGCGGAGCCGGGCGAACGCCATATCTGCGTGAACTGGCAATCGCGGCTCGAATGGCGTTCCCGATCTCTTGCACTGGAGAACTTTACCGCCGAAGCCGGCCACATATACTACTTCCGGATACGCCTATCGATCTCGCGCTCGATCTACTCGTTCGATCTGGATCCCGTCAGTAGCGACGAGGGAAAGCTTCTTGTTGCCTCGTCCGCCTTCAGCGTCTCGCATCCGAAGAAGTAGGCGTTCGCGAATCGTCACTCCGCCGTTGACGAACTTAGCGGACGCGGCGTCGTTCCCTGGCTGATCAGCTTCATGAAGTCTGATTCCGCCAGGCGCGAGGGATGCACTTCGCCGCTCAGTCCGAAGAATCGGCAAAAGCTCATGATCAACGGCCGCCAGCGTACGGGATCGATGCGCGGACGCTCTTCGTCGCCCACCAACAGTCGTTCATCGACGTGCAACTTTACGATATGCACCTCGAAGGTGTTCGCGTTCACGTTCTTGCCGAAGGGACGGAACTCGTGGACGACGCCCTCCATCTGTACCGGGCACTCGCCTACCCGCGGCGGCGTTACAGACACCGACTTCACCGGAGTGAACCCAGCGAGGCCGAATTTGTCTGGCTCGTGACGATAGCCCCATAGGCGTTTCTTTTCCGGTACTGGGTCCTTACCAGTGGTGAGTGCGAGTTGGTCAACCTGCGTGACTAGATCTTCCGACGGTAGATTGATCACGCATTCGCGAGTGCGAATGAGGTTGTCGGAGGTCTGAGCCATTTGTCCGAGGCCGAGCATGCAACTCCAGCCCAGCCACCACGCCGACGACATCGGCGCCAGGTTTGGCGTGCCGTCGGGATTCATGGTGCTGATCAGTGCGACCGGCGTTCCGAAATAGAGAATCGTTGGTTCGATCGTCTTGTGCATTCGCTGACGATATCGACTTGTGGCGTAGACGTACTATCCGCTTCTTGCGGTTCAATTCGACTTTCGTCTTTACAACATTCGACGGGCTCGCAGCTCTTCCCCTTGCGCTTCTGCCTCCTCGCCGACGATACTGGAGTGTTCCCTGGAAACTGTCTAACCACTATGAAAACTACGCTCTCGTTCTCCATGCCCGCTGAACTCGAAACCGAATCTCTGGTCGCCATCACGCTCGATCACGCTGAAAAAGACCACACCGCCGATTCCCCCAAGGCCGATTCTGCCAAGAAAGAAAAGCCGCAACTCAAGCTCGCTACCGGCGACGCGGCAGTGCAGTCGGTTGCCGCCGATCTGCTGGCGAGCGGCGAACTGACCGGCAAACCGTTCGAAATTAACTTGCTGCACAAGCCTGCCGGACTGAAAGCCAAGCGCCTGTTGCTGATCGGCGGCGGCACGGCGAAGAAGTTCACCAGCTACGATCTGCGGCGCCTCGCCGGTGCCTCCGTGCGTACGCTCAAGTCGCGGGGAATTCGAAGTTTCGCCTTCATCGCCCCGCCCATCATCCCAGCGGAAGAAGCCGTGAGAGCGATTGTGGAAGGAGCACTGGTCGGCAACTTCGACCCCGACTATTACCGCAGCGACCGCAAGGATCAGAAGATCGATGTCCTGACCATCCTCGCCAGCGGTAACACCGACCATGCTGCGCTGGAAAAAGCCGCGCACGAAGCGCAAGTCATCGGAGAGTCGCAGAATTTCACGCGCGATCTGGTGAATGAGCCTTCCAACCGCATGACTCCGACCATTCTTGCCGACCGTGCCAAGAAGATGTCGCAGGAAGTGGGTCTGAAGTGTGAAGTTTACGGCGCCGATAAGATCAAGGAACTGAAGATGGGCGCATTCTGGAGCGTGGCGCAAGGCTCCGACGAGCCGCCCGCGCTGATCGTGATGACGTACGAGCCCGCAGGTGCGCCGGCAAAGCCGGTCTTAGGCCTTGTGGGCAAAGGGGTCACCTTCGACACCGGGGGCATTTCGATCAAGCCTGCGGATGGCATGGAAAAGATGAAATATGACATGGCCGGCGGAGCCACCATGATCGGGGCCATGCGCGCCATCGCCCTGCTGAAGCCAAAGGTAAAAGTGATCGGCATCGTCTGCGCCACGGAGAACATGCCCTCCGGCAAAGCGCAGAAGCCGGGCGACGTGCAGATTGCGATGTCAGGAAAGTCGATTGAAATCATCAATACCGATGCCGAAGGCCGGCTGGTTCTGGCGGATGGTCTTTTCTATGCGCGCCAACTCGGCTGCACTCATCTGGTGGATGCGGCAACGCTCACCGGCGCAGTGGTGGTGGCGCTGGGCTACGCTAACGCCGGCATCTTCGCCAACGATGACGACATGTACGAGCGCTTCCACAAGGCGAATGGCGAGGCCGGCGAAAAGATGTGGCGGCTGCCGCTTGACGACGAATATAAAGAGAACATCAAGTCCACCATTGCAGACATCGTAAACTCCGGCGGACGCTGGGGTGGCGCGATCAATGCGGCTATGTTCCTGAAAGAATTCGCCGAAGACACACCGTGGATTCATCTCGACATTGCGGGCACGGCCTGGACGGAAGATCAGAAGCCGTGGATCGCTAAAGGGCCGTCGGGAATCGCGCTGCGCAGTCTGGTTGAGTTTGTGAAGGGCTTTGCGAGTTAGAAGAGGTAGGAGCAGAATCTTATTTCGACAGCCTTTCGCGAGCGAACCGCATCCTGGGGGCTCGGCACGGTTCTGCCCGCTGCCGGCAATTCTCGATCTCGAGGCGATCTTATGAAAGCTCTGATGCTGGTTGGAGTAGTAGTGCTGGTGCTAGGGATAGTCTCGTTCTTCGTGCCGTTTCCGCATTCCGAACATCACGGCATCCGCATGGGCGACGCGCACATGGGTATTACGACGCACGACGATGAGAGAGTCCCACCCGTCGCGAGCATCGTTCTGGTTGTCGTAGGGGCGGGTTTGATGATCGCCGGCCGGAAGAGCTCGTCCTGAGGAAGTCCGGCGGCCCGCTATGGATGGCGCGTGATCGCAACGATGGTCATCACGGGAGTTCTCTTCTTACCGCCGGTTTCATCCGGGCCGTAATGCCAGAAGATGCGGTACGCTCCGGGGGCATTGTTTTGCGCGTACGCCTCGAACACCTTCTCGCCATTTATCCCTGTCAGTGAGGTAAACTCGTGCGTGTTCAGGCTGGGATGGTGCGGGCCTATTTCCAGATAACCGATGGCCTTGCGAACCTGCTCGAAGATCGCGGCCTTCGAAGGCACATTTTCAAGCGCCGAGTACTGCGCATCCGCCGTTGGAGTGAACTTGATCTTCCGCCGCACGCCTACTCCTTGGCATGCCTGGCGAACGAACCGCGGTAAACGCTTTTCCCTTCCGCCGATTCCCTCAGGCCTTGTTTCACGCTGGCCAGGGCCTGCGGGTTCTCGTAAAGNNGACAGGCGCTTTTTCGCATCGGGTTGCGCGAACTCCGCGATCAACTGGAAATCGCCATTCTTGATGATTGTGGAAGTCGGCATGTCGACAAGAGTAACACAAGTGGGAATATTGATCAAGTGGGCTACGCCCACTCGGAAAGAAAGCCGTATGCTTCCGCCCCGCTTCGCTCTACTTCGTAGTCGCCTGTTCGAATGCCTTTTCCAGGTTCGTGACCAGCGGCGCCTCGTTCGTCTGCAGTCCGCCGCGGCCCATCATGCGCCACAGGTACTGATTCTGCGGCCAGCCGTGCGCGTCGTAGACAGCGAGAACGTCTTCGGACGGGCGGCTCGTGACCATTAACACGATATCGGCTTCATGGGGCCTATACACCACAATGAACTTGCCCCACTTCTGCATGGCATCCTGCACCGTGGCGATGGCCTGGCGGTCATCGGGGAATAGGCTGGGATTGAACTGGTCACCATCATAGCTGGTGACGTATACGTACCGCGCGTTGACCAGAGTGCCGGGAAACGCCGGAACATTTTGCGGAGGGTTTGCCTTGGCTGCTTTGGGTGCCGCGAGGGCAAACGTCGCCGCCAATACCATGCAGGCGAGTAACGCCCGTGTTGCAATCTTGCTTTTCATGACAGTCACCAGATCGATAGCCTTTGCAATTACTTTGATGGTCCCACCCAGGCAGACGTTGCCCGATCGCGAGACAATTCTGTCTAAGTCGCTGAATCTATTGTAACTGGAAGATATTGCCAGGAAAGAGCACCGGAGGACCAGCACCGGCGGCTCTAGCCAGCATGAGGAATGCTGATTCCTGAGCCGGAAATGGCCCTAGAAGCGCAAGCGAAGGGACGGATGGTCCTAGGGGCCATTCGAGAAAAAACAAACACATTCTCGAGCGTTTCGGCGGCCGAGGAGACTCGAACTATAGCTCCCTGCTAATGCTTCAGTCACTCACAGCCAGTTTCAACGACCCGCACGAAGCATCGACAGCTCACGGGAGCTAGGTTGCTTCGGCGCCGAATCTCTCCGCGGCTCGAGCTTTCGCCTTCGCGGCTTCTTCCTCCCGATTCTTCGGTGGCGCGGTGGTTTCGAGCGAATGGAGAAGGCGATCGGCTACGGAAGCAATTTCATCGATGGCAGACATGAATGCAGCTTCGTTGGCCTTCGACGGTTTNNAGCGAAGCGGCTCGAACCTCCTCGGCATTCACGGGCGGATCGAAGTTAAAGAGAGTTTTGATATTTCTGCACATTCAGCATGACCTCAGCGGGTGACCTCACCCTAATCCAAAACATTAGTTTGCCATACCAAACCGAATACGAAAACAACTTCAGAACAGCCGTCCAATGGAGAAGTTTACGCGCGACTGTCCGGTCGGGCTAACGCTGGTGGCGAGGGCGATAGGTCCGACGATGGTTTCGGCAATTACTCCTAGATTGAACGTGCCGCGGACCACGACTGTATTTGGATCGTTAAAGGCGGAACCGGCTTCGTACCATCCACCCCAATAGATTTTGCCTCCTACCAGTTGCGGCAAGCGGTAAAGTTCGCGGCGGAATCCCAGAGACGAGTAGACATAGTGGTTGCCGACGAATTCCTCTGGAAGGTATGCGCCCAGACGAAATGGTCCGCCCAGGGTGAAGAGTTGGAATGGACCTGCGGTGCCATGAAAAGTCGTTCCACCCGAGGCCAGAAAAAACAGCGAAGTCTTGGATCCCGTGGGGATAAAGGTGGAGGTTTGCACATCAAGTTGGTCGAGGGGATGAGCGAGGCCCGGACTCTGCAGGACGCGGGAGAGGTTGGCAACAATGCGCGCGCCGCGGCTAGGAACTGAGGGACTATCCTGGCCGTCCCACACGTAGCGGGTGCGGAATTCTCCGGTGCTGCCGCTGACTGAGGGCAGGCCGGCGCTGCCGATGAGAGGATCCAGTTTGCCGCTGAAGATTTCATAACCCCAACGGAGTTCGCTGCGGCGGCCGGTGTTGAAACCAAGATCGAAACCGCCGCCTGCTCTTTCGTCACCGAAAACGGCAACGCGGGTTCCGCCATTGAACTCGTTGCGGGGCAACTTGGAAGCGAAGGCATAAGGTGCGACGAAGAGGTGAGTGCTGCCCAAGGGCTGGTAAAACTCGCTGGCAGCGAGGTTGCTGGAGCCCAGCAGGAGATCATTACGCCACTCGCCGCTATGATGGTCCACGTCCATGAAAGTAATCCGGGCACCGGCGGAAAAGTCGAAGGCGGCCACGCCGGAACCGTCAACGTTGACGGCCAGATCCACGAAGGGTGGACCGTAGTTCTTCTGGTGAGCTACCACGCGAAGTCCCGGAACGCCGTTCTGCACAAAGCCTTCATAGTCAAGGCTTTCGAACTGGCCGTCGCCGGTGATGCGGGTCAAGCGGGTGTCGAGGTCATCCAGATTGAGTGGCCGGTGCAGCACGCGCTGCAGCCGGCGTTGCAGGTGCTGCTGCTCGTCGCCACTCACGCCGGAAACCTGAAGAAGATCGGCCGACTTTTCCGGCTTGCGTTTCCGGGCTTCGCGCTGCGCCAGGTACTGCGGCCATTCCTCGTCGGGCAGGGCGTACTTACGCAACTGAGCGGCATTACTAGCCGCGCCTTCGTAGCCTAGATGGATGATCTCTTCGGCGTGCGAGAAGTCGAGGACGGTGAGCGCGCCCAGGTTAGGCGTGATCATGGCATCGGCAAGGCGCAGGGCGCGGCGGTCGTTGCCCAGGGTCATGATGTCGACTGCCTGAGTGAGAAAAGCGCCGAGGGTCTCGAGTTCCTTTCGTCCGGCTAAAGGTGTGCCGATGTTTACCGCGATCACGATGCCGACGTTCATCTGTCGGGCAACATCGGTAGGGATGTTATCGACCAGGCCGCCATCGGCGAGCACCTCGCCGTTGAGTTCCACGGGCGTGAACAGACCGGGAATAGCCATGCTTGCGCGCAAGGATTGGGCCAGGGAGCCGTCTTTGAGAACGACAGCGTCTCCGCTGAGCATGTCAGTGGCAACGCAGCGGAAGGGGATGGGGAGATCGTCGAAGCTGGCCAGTGTGGAATAAGGAAAGGCGATGCGGTCGAGGAGCAAGCCGACACCCTGGCCTGCGCTAAACCCGAGAGGACCGTTCAGTCCGTTCTTGAGTCCTAGTTGAGCTGGTATCTGATCCGTGCGGCGGTCTTCTTTGCGGCGATAGGAGAGCTGAGGATAACTGGGCTCGCTGGCGATTGCTTCATCCCAGTGAATGGCTTCGACAAACTGACGCATCTCGGCGGGCGAGCGGCCGGTGGCGTACAAAGCGCCAATCAGGCCTCCCATGCTGGTGCCGGCTATGGAATCGACGGGGATGTGATTCTCCTCCAGCCACTGCAGAACGCCGATGTGCGCCAGGCCACGAGCGCCGCCGCCGCTGAGAGCAAGGCCGACGCGGGGACGTTGCGCGGGCTGAGATGGTGCGGCCTGCTGGGCTTGCTGCTGATCTGTCTTCTGATCGGCCCGCTGACCTTGCGCCGGGGACAAGGGGCCGCACAGCGCCAGCAGCGAAAAGAAAATGAGCCGCGCTGTACAACTGCGGCAGTCATGGAGCGAAGACATGTTCATCCTCCCGGATGGAGCAGGCCGAGCTGGGAAAAAACTCACATTAGCAGGTTTGAATGATGATCGATTACTGCTCAGGGTTTGGGAGCCGGGAGAGATGCCGATTGCCGGGCTTGCTCCACAACTCCGCGAACCGCTTCAATCACCACTTCGGGGCGGTCGAGTTGGATGTAGTGTCCGCTGCTCTTGGCAATGCCGTGCGTGCTCGCAGTGGAGAGGTGCGATAAGTCCTCCTGCATCTGTTGCCAGGCGTCATTGGCGGGTTTGACCAGGTCATCGGGCAGGTCGGGTTGGGGCTTATCGGGATCGTGTGAAAGCACCGCCAGCGGGATATCACCGAGGGAGCCGGTGGCGGCGGTTTGGGTGGCGCTCTCGGAAAATGCTTTCAATTCCGCGACTCCTGCGCGCGCGCTGTGAAAATTGCATTCGGCGGCACGGACCTTAGCATCGTTGCCGCAGAATCCCAAGAACCGAGGAATTCCAAAGGGCATGGTGAATTCTAGGAATTCCTGTTGTCGCACCCAGCTCGCGTCCAGATCGTTTAACGCTGCCGGGAAGCGTTTCTGTTGCTCGGGATGGGACGAGTCGACCAGAACCATGCCGGCAACTTCGCCGCGGTAAAGGCTGGCGTAGAGACGTACGTCGTACCCGCCCGTAGAATGGCCGACTAGGACGTATGGCGGGGAGATTCCGGCGTTATGCAGAAGCACATGGAGCTCGTCGGCAATGTCTTTGCTGGTGCGAGGGCGCGGGCTGGAATCGCTATAGCCAAGGCCGGCGCGGTCGTAGGAGCAGACCCGCGCGAATTGCGCGATCTGCGGCTGCACTTTACGCCAAGAAATGTAGCTGTCACCGAGGCCGGAATCGAGGATCACCGTGGGAGTTCCCTGACCGGTGCAGTCGATATGCATTTTATAGCCGCCAACGTCGACGATTTGGCCGGGCATGGGGTTGAAGCGGCGATCACGGGCCTCCGAGATGTTCTCGTAAAGGAATCCCGCGGCCGCGATGAGGAGGATGAGGACGAGCAGGAGTCGAACGATGATGCGCAGCCAGCGGCGCAATGGTGCGGGAGGGATTGAGATGTCGCTCACCGTTTGTCCTATTCAAGCGTTCGCGGACAAGAGCTTTCCGCACCACACTTTGCGGCATTCTACATGACCGGCGGCACTGTGATGCCCATGACTTCCAGGGTGCGAATCAGTTCGCGGCGGACGACCGCGACCGTGGCGAGCAGGAATTGCTTCCGCTTCTCATCGGCCTCGCTCAAGATGGGATAGCGATGATAAAAGGTGTTGAACAGCTGTCCCAGTTGAAAGGCGTGCTTGGCGAGGTATGCGGGCTCGGTGGTCGCGATGCATTGGTCTACGATGTATGCGGTTTTTGAGGCGGCGAGCCAGAGTTCCCAAATCTCGTTGGTGGCTTCACCGGTGAGAAATTGGACGAGATCCGCAGCCGAGAGGTTACTGGCAACATCCCTACAGAAAGTGTCGGGATCGATTGCCGCTTTCTTGAAGATGCTGGTGGCGCGGACTACGGCGTATTGCGCATAAGGGCCGGTTTCACCTTCGAAGCTGAGAGCCTCTTTGAAATCGAAGGCGATCACCGATTGTTTCGTGAACTTCAGCATAAAATAGCGCAGCGCGCCGATGGCGATTTGTTTGGCAATGGAGAGGCGTTCGGCGTCGGTGAGCTGGGGATGGCGGGAGTCAACCTCGCTCTTGGCGGACGCGATGAGCTGGTCGAGCAGGTCGTCGGCTTTGACGCCGAATCCTTTGCGGCCGCTGACCTCAATGTAGGAACGCGTCTTATCTTCTTCGCTGAGCGTGTAGCCGAGTTCGGCGGCACAACGCGGCGTAAGCGCGACCATCTCGTAGGAAAAATGCGTGTAGTGGTCGGCGGCCTCGTTGTGGCCGAGTCCGCGCAGCGCTTCGATCACCGTGTTTTGTGCTTCGGACTGGCGGGCATCGATGACGTTATAGATTTCGGCTACGTCTCCGAAGTGTGGATGATTTGCCTCGGCGTTCATGTCCTCAGGGGTTGTCGAAATCCAGCAGTCGTGCTGATTGGGGTAGCGGTAGAACCTGCGATAAGAGAAATCGCGACCGAGTAGGCCGAACTTCCACATGTGGTAGGCGATGTCTTTGCCGACGTAGCCAACGGTGCCGTTGGAGCGGACGA
>PMXH01000579.1 GCA_003165855.1 Acidobacteriaceae bacterium
ATGGGCGTGTCGGCGGCGTTCAGCTTCTATCCCACAAAGAATCTCAGCGCCTACGGCGACGCCGGTTTGGTGACGACCAGCGACCCGGAGATGGCTGCGCACATGCGGCGTCTGCGCGATCACGGCAGCCCGCGCCGTTACGTTCACGAAGAGTTGGGATGGAACAGCCGCCTCGACGCCATGCAGGCGGCCATCCTGCGCGTGAAGTTGAAGTACGTGGAAGGATGGAACGATGCCCGCCGCGAACGAGCGGGGCGCTACGACGAACTCTTTGCCGCGGCCGGCATCGCATCAACCGGCGGCCCCGCTGAGAACGCTGCGCCCATTCAACTCCCGCAGACTTCGACGCAGGCTTATCATGTTTTCCATCAGTACGTCGTCCGCGCCTACCGCCGCGACGAATTGCGCGAGTTCCTCACTGCGCGGAAGATCGGGACGGAAATTTATTATCCCATCCCGTTGCACCTGCAGCCCTGTTTCATGTATCTCGGCTACCGTGAAGGTGACTTGCCCCAAGCCGAGCGCGCGGCGAAAGAAGTTTTGGCGCTGCCTATGTTTCCCGAACTCTCCGAAGAAGAACAGCGCTGGGTGGTGAAGAGCATCGCGGACTTCTACTGCTAGCTTCAAGGCCCAAATCTAGCGTCGACGACGTTTCCCCGCCGGTTTGGGAGTTTCCTTCTGCTCGCCCGGCGCCAGCACTCTGCGCACAATCGGCGAGTTCATCTTGTATTTGCGTTCGGTGACGTTGCCGCTATCGTCTTTCACGCGCAGGATGAAGACCGGCAGCACGCCTTCCTTGTCGAAACTCTCACTCGTCACCGTCACCGGAAGTACGCCGTTCAGGCCATGTTCGCGGTAAGCGGTTTCGTAACGATGCTTTCTGACATTCCAGGTGAAGACGCGAATCTGATCGAAGTCGTAGGGCAGGCCGTCATGCGGGTCCGTGATGACGCACAGATACTGCGAAACTTTTTTGTCTGTGCCTTCTTTGCCCGGGTCCTCCACCTGGTTCAGGACGAAGAATGCAACAAAGCGCTGGCCTTCGGCATACTGGGCAACTTCGAGCGGAACATCGAGGTCGATCATGCGTGCCAGCACCCAACCGACGCGGTTCTGCGCGTCCCGCACCAGCCACCAGTCTTCCAGCACCGGCCCGGAAGACGCCTTCCCGGACTTGGCCGAAACCGCGGCCGCTCCCGGCTGCTTCTCTGCCGTGGCGCGCTTCAGCACGGAAACCTTCGCTCCCGCCAAAAGCTGATACAGATGCTCGGTCTCGCGGCCGGGGGTTAAGTGCAGGTTCGAGTCGTTACGCAGAACACCCGGCGACTGCACCGGATCGCTGAGATTATCTTGTGTGAGCTTCTGCAGGCCGTCGTAGGTTTGCTGGTCCACCAGGTAACGCTGTTCGATCCAGCCTTCGACGCCGGCCGCGGTGCGCACGCGGGAGAAGCGCTTCTCGCGCTCCAGCACCTCTACGCGTTCGCCGTTCTTGACCGTACCGACGCGGTTGTACATGGTGGCCACTTGGTCGCGCAGCGTGGCCTGAACCGCCGAGACATAATTAACCTCAAGGACGCGGTGGCCTCTGCGGTTGCAGGCGACAAGTGCAAGCAAGAAAGCAGCGGCCAGTGCGAGGCGATAAGGAAGCTGCGATGGATAGGACGGTTTCACGATCTTAACGAGGTTGATCTTCACGAGGTTAACGTCACGGGGTTAACGCTAGCGAGTTAACGTCTGCGAGCTAACTTCAAACAAATCAACTTTCTACTATAGCGCGTTTGGGACGATGGTTTGCGTACACCGAGGTGTGCACGCCTGCACCTCTGCGAAGCGGAACCCCTCCCGTAACCTGACATCGCGAAGGCGCTTCGGTTACCATGAAGACAGGCTTACTGCGAACTCACTCATGACCAGACCAGTGATGAAAAACATATTTCAGAATCGTCTCGTCCATCTCTTCCCGATCACATTGGTGCTCGCCGCCGGCTTGTGCGCAGCGGCGAACGACGCCGTGAATCCGGTATTGCGTCCGCCCAAAGGCGCGCAGGTAGCTATCGTGGTCTTCGAGGATCTGCAGTGCCCGCAGTGCCGCCGCGTGGCGCCCATTCTCGAGCAAGCTTCCAAGACCTATAAAATCCCCCTGATGCGTCATGACTTTCCCCTGCCCATGCACAACTGGTCCTACGAAGCGGCAGTGATGGCGCGCTACTTTGACGCAACTTCAAAAGAGCTGGGCAACGATTTCCGCGATTACATTTTCTCCAACCAATTGGAGATTAATCCGCAGAACTTGCGCGGCTACGCCGAGAAGTTTGCCAGCGCACACAAAGTGGCTTTCCCTTTCGTGGTCGATCCGCAAGGCAAGTACGCCGCCGAGGTAAATGCCGACCGCGACCTCGGCAAGGCCATCAAGCTCGAACACACACCCACGGTCTACATCGTGAGCAGCCGGCATCCGGACAAGCCGTATGTGGAGATGAAAGACAGCAACCAACTCTACTCGCTGATTGACGCCATGATGAAAGACTAGAGGGCAGCTCTTGCTACTCCGGCCGGCCGGTGTAGTGCTCCTGCGAATGCACGTCAGCATGGTCTTCCAGCGATTCCAGGTGCGTGATGACTTCGGCGGGAATCGCCAGTTCCACGGGTAGTCGCTCTTCCAGCGCGGTGGCCAGGCGATGCGCTTCTCCTACCGGGGTGGCGTGCGGAAATAGTAAGTGGACTTCAATGATCTGCCGGTAGCCCGTAGTTCGAAAGCGCACGCCATGATAGTGCACATCGAGTTCGCTGCAAATCGCGTCCAGCTTTTCGCGAATCTTCTTGCCGGCTTCCGGATCGGAATAGTCGAGCAATCCAACCGCCGAGCGCCAGGTCAGCCGACCTCCTGACCAAAGAATGTTCGCGGCGACGACGATCGCGATCAGTGGATCGAACGGCTTCCATCCCGTGAGCATGACCAATCCGAGCCCGGCCACGACACCGAAGCTGGTCAGGCTGTCGGTGAGCACGTGTTTGCCATCGGCCTCCAGGATGAGCGAGTGGCATCGCTTTCCAACCCGCAGCAGATACCAGCCGAGTCCAGCATTGAGAACGCCCGCGGCCAGAAGCAGCAGCGTGCCCGCGCCCAGATGCTCCAGCTTTAGTCCGGCCAGCCACTTCTCCACCGCAGCCACCAGGATCCAGACTGCGGCCAGAATGATCATTGCGCCTTCGAAACCGGCGGAAAAAAAAGTGATGCGTTCGTAACCGTAGAGGAACGTAGGACCCGCGGGCTTGCTGCTGAGCCGCAGGCTGAAGGCGGCAAACGCTACCGCGACCACGTGTACGACCGACTCGGCGAAGTCGGAGAGAACGGCCGCCGACCCCGTCATGCGATAGGCCGCGGTTTTGCCGATCAGCATCAGGACGCCGACAATCAGCGACAACCGCATGGCAAGGCGCGCCGCGCGCAGCTCTTCGGAATCGCGCCGCCAAGCAGACGGATTGGACAAAGCAGCGATGGTATCGGCCATGAGCGCTCCCGAGAAAGATGCAGAAGCAAGACTGACACGGGCGTTTGAAGGCTGACTGTGATCGGGATCACAGAGGAGTTTACGGCAGAGATGAGCCGGCGCCTTCTATACTCTAAGATCAATCTCCGAAGCCGATACCGACGGCTCTCGCCGTGCTGACCAACTCTCCGTCGGGATCGACGGTCTTCAGGTGACCGATGGCACGGGCGATGTCGACGGCGACGATGGACGCTGCTCGGAGCGCGACCATCTTGCCGAACGCGCCTTCCGCAAGCAGATCGACAGCGGCCACTCCAAAGCGCGTGGCCAGCACGCGGTCATAGGGCGAAGGCGAGCCGCCCCGCTGGATGTGTCCCAGTACGCTGACCCGCACCTCTTTGTTCGAGAACAGGCCGATCGCATCGCCGATGGTGTTGCCCACGGGCCAGCCTCGCGACATCTGCTTCAGTTCCTGCGGCAGCTTGATGCCTTCCGCCACCACTACGATGGTGAAGTGCTTGCCCAGTTTCTCACGCTCCGCAATGGACTCGCAGATGGCTTTGATGGAAAAGGGAATCTCAGGGATGAGGATGACGTGAGCGCCGCCGGCGATGCCGGCCGCCAGGGCAATCCAGCCACAGTCGCGTCCCATGACCTCGATCACGAAGACGCGGTGATGAGAAGCGGCGGTGGTGTGGATTTTGTCGATGGCATCGGTGACGGTATGAATCGCGGTATCGAAACCGAACGTAAGTTCGGTGGCGGAAAGATCGTTATCGATGGTTTTGGGCACACCTACGATCTTTACCCCCTTCTGAAAGAGTTCGAGGCCGATTTTCTGCGAGCCGTCGCCGCCGATGGTGATGATCGCGTCGATGCCCAGCTTGGCCGCGTTCGCGATCACCTGGTCCGAAATGTCGCGCGTGACCTCCTTGCCGTTCTCTTCGGTCTTGTACTTGAAAGGGTTACCGCGGTTGGTGGTGCCGAGGATGGTGCCGCCGCGGGGCAGAATGCCGGATACTTTATCGAGCGTGAGCTCAAACGATTTCTCCGGCCAGATGAGTCCGTCAAAACCGTCGGGGATGCCGATGACTTTCCATTTGTACTTGAGGATAGCGGCCTTGGTGGCGGCACGTATGACGGCGTTAAGGCCGGGTGCGTCTCCGCCCCCGGTGGCAATACCGATACAGCGAATGTCAGACATAGGGAAATCCGTTGTTGGTCGTTCGTTGTTGGTCGTTAGCGGCCGATGAGTGGGCAGCCGCTTTTACGATCATACTGTGCCCTCGGGGAATGGCAACTTACGAGTGGTCGTGGAGAGATTTGGGAGCCCGGTCACAGGACAAGAGCAAGTCGGGCGGCGTCTGCGAAGGCACGGAAATCCTTATCTCGCGTGAGGAGGGCAATGCCGCGGTCGAGACAGGTTTGAGCGATCAGCGCGTCTCCAAGGCGCGCTTTGCGGCGCTTCGACAATACTCTCGCCCGCAGCAGACCGGCGCGCTGCCAATAGCCGGGTTCGAGGTCAATCATGGGAATCTCCGCGAGGGTCTCGGCAACGTGCGAGGGAAGCCCCGGGTCGCTCAATAGTTCGGTGAGCACGACTGGGATCATCCATACGCGCCGGTCGGCCAGCGCCTTATCAAGCTCTTGCACGTCTTCGCCTGGCTCGCCATCCAGAAACGCGATCCACGTGCTGGTGTCGACTGCGATCATGATTGGCAGCCGAAAGTCCGATGAATGAGCGACCGGTTCATTCGCGATCTTCTTTCAGTTCCTCGAACGTGCGGCTGAATCGGACCTTGCCGCGCAATTGCAGCAGGCGATCATAGGCTTGCGACGCCGCCAGCAATTGCAGGCCGGCTCGTATGGTCTGAGTGATGCCCGCACCGCTCGCCTGCTGCGCCTTTTGCAGAAGCTCATCTGGGATTTCCACCGTGATCTTCCGCGCCGTGGCCATAATGAGTCCTATTATACCGTACTCGATACCAGTCTTCGATATGGTATTTGGATGTGGTATCTCAACTGAGCGGAGCACGCTGTGGTGGAGGAATAGCGACTTTCGTTCTGTTCTAGAGGCAGAGGGCTTGACTTCGTGAGTTAGTCTAGCTTAAGCTAGCTCATACATGAAAGCAGAGAGTCAGATTACGCTCCAAGTGGGGGCTTTTGAAGCCAAGAACACGCTTGGGACGTTGCTCGACCGGGTCGAGCAGGGCGAGGAAATCGTGATCACCCGCCATGGCAAGCCTGTTGCCCGGCTTGTGCCCAGCACCGGACACATCGATCAAGATCGAGTACGGGCAGCATTCGAGCGTCTGCGCGAACGAGCTAGACAGTTGGCGCGGGAGAATCCGGGGCAGCCTGCCTTCGACTGGGAAGAGATCAAGAAGCTGCGCGACGAGGGGCGTCGGTGATCTCCGTAGCGAGGCTCTGGTTGCGGGAGTCTGGTTGCCGAGATCTGGAGCCGCGGGAATGAGCCTGGTTCTTGATAGTTCGGTTGCACTCGCCTGGGTCTATGCCGATGAAACCACCGACGCCGTTCTGCGTTTGTTCGACGACGTGAGACTCTATGGCGCATGGGTTCCGGGGCTATGGCGATGGGAAATTGCGAATGTCCTGCAGATGAATGTAAGGCGCGGACGCCACGCCGGAGATTTTCGCGATGGCGCCTTGGCGAGTCTTGCGCTGCTTCCTGTGAAAGTGGACGCTGAAGCCGACCGGCAAGCCTGGAGCGCCGCTCTACATCTGGCCGAGCGCCATCGGCTCACCGTTTACGATGCGGCGTACCTGGAGATCGCTTCCCGGCGGAAAATCGCGCTGGCTACGCTGGACCAGCAACTGCGGGCCGCCGCTATGAGTGAGGGAGTTCAGCTGCTGGGTGCGTGAGGATGGGAGTTCCACTCTCGAAGAGCGAGAAATGTGGCACCGAGGATTCGTCGTTCGTGGGTCGGAAGTGCGCCAGCACCTCTGGGCCGCTACGTCGTTGACACCGAGGTCACAGTTAGAACGCTCTGGAAGGTGCTGGCTATGCCGTTGCAGGTGTAGGTTCCGAAGATTGTTATCGGACCGGTGGTAGTGACGCCGGTTAGATCAACAGTCGCGGGATCCCCCGCAGTAATCGTAACTGCTGAATTGNNCCGGCAGTGACGTCCGGAGCAGGAGAAATTCCCGAAACATCCGCCGTCACCGTGATAGTCACAGAAACATCCGAAGCGTCGCTATTGGAGGGGCTGAACGTCATCGTAAAATTCGTTCCGTTCTCGACGCAGACGGTCGCCGACGCCGTCGCGGTAATTCCTTGATCCTCCGCCGTGACTGTCGCCGCCGCTGAGCCAAGAGAAGTGCCGGTCAGCAATCCTCCGCTGCCAACCGTAATACCATCGCCGCTGCCCGACCATGTCACCTTGCCTGTAATGTTGCCTGCCGAGGAGCTGTCGGTATTAGTTCCGAACGCCTCGAGCTGTGTTGTGCCTCCGAGCGGTACGGTTGGTGCGGACGGTGAAATGGTGATCGAGGCCAATTGTTCTGGGACAAAAAAGCCCTTGCAGCTTACGGCCAAGGCCAACATGGCGAGCGCGGCGAAGGCGCCGGCGAGGCGGAGCTTCTGTTTGGTGGATGACATAGTTATCTGAAACTCCTTGGGCGCGCCTTCTCGGCTTGAAACCGTCCTTGCCCGACATCCTTTACTCCGAAACTTGCTCTAAGAAAAACCTTGCTCTAAACCATCCGTCGCGCGGGAGACTTAGGCAGCTAAGTCTCTTTTAGGCATCTTTCAGCATACGATTTCTGCGCCACGACGGTTGTAAAAAATTGTAGCAGAGAAGATTCCGGGCCGGACGCGTAGTTGCACTTCCGTGCCGTTACGGAACCAGCGCGGCTAACGCCGCTCTCTGACCGGTCTCAAACCGCTCTCGGGATAAGAACGTCCGCCAGGCAGCGAGCTTGCAGGGAAAATGGCCAGCTAGGAACTAGTTCGTCTTCTTAGACCGGGCGATGCGTTCGTCGATGCGCTTGCGGCCGGCGAAACCTTCGTCCGTGCCGTGCCAGTGCGTGATCGAGCTTTCGCCCATCTTCCAGCAGAGCAGGACGACGTGGCCATCCACCTCGCAGGGAAAATCGAGCAGGCCGATGTCGAGGTCTTTCACCTGCACCCCGATGGAATCGATTTCGGCGATGGCGTCTTTGGCGCGCTGTTCGGCCTTGGCGCGCTCCGCCTTGCGGCGTGCCACCGGAACAATATCGACGTGCGTGCCGCCGTTGAGGAAGATGCGGTGTTGCAGCGCCTGCATCTCGGCCTCGACTTCTTCAATGAGCTTCTTGCCGTTGATGGCCGTGCGCAGCAAAGACTCCAGAACGGGGAGCAGCGACTGGGCTTCATCGAGAGTGAAAGTTCGGTCGGACATGGAGGGTGCTTCTATTGTAGCGCAGGCGGTGCGCGCGGCGTCAGCCGTCGGTCGTTCGGGTACTGGTGCCGTTTCACGGCACCAGTACCGTCGTTCGCCGTTGGTCGTTGGCCGCCAGTTCCACAGCATTGCGAACGACTAACGACCGACGACCAACGGCGCCCTTGCTACTTCCTGAACATTTCGATATCGAGGGTAATGGTGATGTCGTCGCCGACCATGCCGGGAGCGCCGGCTACGCCGAAATCCATCCGGTTGATCTTGGTGACCGCGGAGGCGCCCATGCGCTGATTGCCCCACGGATCTTTGATTGGCGCGGATGGTCCGTCGACCTCGAGAACGACTTCCTTGGTTACGCCGTGAATGGTGAGGTCGCCAATGACCTTCAGCTTGCCAGGTCCGGCGGCCTCGATCTTCTTCGACTGGAAAGTGATGGTGGGGTATTTCTTCGCGTCGAGGTAGTTGGGGCTGCGCAGATCGTTGTCGCGCATTTCGACGCGGGTATCCACGGAAGCGGCGTCGATTGTGGTCTGGATCGAGGACTTACCGAGATTGGCCGGGTCGTACTGCACCGTGCCACTCACTTTTGTGAAGGCGCCACGAACCGTCGAGATCCCCAGATGACGAACGGAGAACTGTGCCGCGGTGTGCGCCGGATCAATCTGCCAGGTGTCTTGTGCGGCTGCGGATAACGTAAGAAGCAGGGCGATGGCGAGCGTGGAGAGAGTGCGGGACATGAATGAGTCCTCCGGAGATAGGTTCTTAGGAGCGGTTTCAGTCTAGCAAACTTGGCGCTGCCGAACGCGGTAAGCACCGAGCTTTCGCTCGG
Source organism: Acidobacteriaceae bacterium (assembly GCA_003165855.1). Lineage (GTDB taxonomy): Bacteria > Acidobacteriota > Terriglobia > Terriglobales > Acidobacteriaceae > Sulfotelmatobacter. The sequence goes on from PMXH01000579.1 coordinate 8,721, forward strand.
CGGACCCTTCGACTCCGCTCAGGGC
>PMXH01000135.1 GCA_003165855.1 Acidobacteriaceae bacterium
GCTTCCGCCGTCTGTCCGTCAAGATCCCCGGTGGGCTCATCCGCCAACAACAATTTTGGACCGGTAATGAGCGCCCGCGCCAGAGCCACTCGCTGTTGCTCTCCGCCCGAAAGCTCTCCCGAGCGGTGATGCGCGCGCTGCCCCAGTCCCACCTTACGCAGCCAGCGTGAAGCTTCCGNNGCGAGCATCTCGCCTCGCTTCACCTCAAACGACAAATTGTCAAAGAGCACCAGATCCGATTCGCCGGACCGGAAAACCTTCTTTAATCCTATAACCCGGAGTAGCGCTTGTTCTTCCCTTAGATGCAATCAGCCCCCGCTTGGGTCCATCCTGTCCCCGCCATAGCCCGCCAGCTTCAGGAACAGTAGAAGGGGCATCTTCTCACACTAGGGCCTCGTTCCACATGGCACGTTCGAACTATACGGAACTCACAAGGCGAACGAACTGCTTCCTCCCGCGACTTCCGAAAAGGCACCTGCTGAAACTGTACATAGGACTCAGTTCCGGCGATGTGACCTGCGTCACGCCAAGATGAACAATCCCGCGAACGGGAAACATGTGATTCGAAGCGGCCTCAGGCCGTGAGAGCCTGCTCAGATCCAAAAAAAACGAAGGCAATCTGCTTCGTTTCCTCAGGCGATCCCTAGACTTCGACCTTGGCTTCTGCGCTTGCCAACCCGCGCAGCGACTCCTCATAAGGCGCACGGGCAATGCCACGTTCGGTGATGATCGCGGTCACATATTTCGCCGGCGTCACGTCGAATGCGGGATTCTCGACGGACACGCCATCGGGGACCATCTGCTTCCCGGCGATGTGAGTGACTTCCTTGGGATTGCGCTGCTCGATGGGGATCTTGCTGCCGTCGGGACAAGCGAAGTCGATGGTTGAGATAGGCGCGGCCACATAGAAGGGGATGCTGTGTTCTCTGGCGAGAACCGCAACGGAGTAGGTCCCAATTTTATTGGCAACGTCGCCGTTAGCGGCGATGCGGTCGGCGCCCACCACGATCGCTTCGATCTTGTCCTGCTTCATCATCGCGCCAGCCATGTTGTCGGAGATGACTGTGGTAGGGATACCGTCTTTCATCAGTTCCCAGGCGGTAAGCCGCGAGCCTTGCAGGAACGGCCGCGTCTCGTCGGCGTAAACGTGAATCTTCTTGCCCTGCTCCACTGCCGCGCGGATCACGCCCAGCGCGGTACCGTAGCCCGCCGTGGCCAACGCACCGGCATTGCAGTGCGTAAGCACTCCGCCTTCATCCGGCATCAGCGTGGCGCCGTAGCGTCCCATGGCCTGGTTGGCGGCGATGTCTTCGGCGTGCATGCGTTGCGACTCTTCGATGAGGTCCTGTTTAATCTGTGCGATGGGACGGATGCGCACGCGCTCGAACTTCTCCTGCATGCGGCGGATCGCCCAGAAAAGATTGACGGCTGTAGGCCGGGTTTTGCCAACCACGTCGCAGATCTGATCGAGTTCCCGCTTAAGTTCGCCGACCGTCTCCGCCTTGGAGTTCTTCACGCCGAGCGCAATTCCCATAGCCGCGGCCACGCCGATAGCAGGCGCTCCGCGTACCACCATGGTCCGGATAGCGTCGGCAACCTGATCGTGGGTTTTGCAGACGACGTAGGTTTCTTCCGTGGGCAGCTTCGTCTGATCGATGAAGCGTACCCCGTTATCAGTCCATTCGAGAGTTTGAATCATGAGGTTCTCAACGAATCTCAATCAGCTTCGATGCGCCGCGCACCGGTTCCCCGGAATATTCGTGACCGCCGGCCCTCCACAGACTTCACACGTGGCGGCGACCGCAAAAATCATCGGCTCGGTGTCGTCCGTCTGCAGAATGTGCTCCGCACGCACGTCCGCAGCAGTGAAGATGCAAACGAACGGTGCTGGAGCGGCGGCCCTCTCCACACTGGGTCTTCCCCTAGCCTCCTCGCGCTCTACCAGGCAAATCGCTCCCACCACCTGGAATCCAAATTCTCGCGCCGCCTCGATTGCTTGTACCGTGGAGGCTCCGGTCGTGCAAACATCATCCACAATCACCACGCGCGCACCCTTCTCGCGAAAACCTTCGATGCGCTGTCCTGTTCCGTGCTGCTTTTCAGCCTTGCGCACCAGGAAACCGTTCAGCTCCCCGCTCACCACCGAGACCGCCACCACAATGGGATCGGCGCCCATGGTAAGCCCGCCGATAGCCTGCGGCTTCCATCCCCGCTCCCGGATTTCGTCAGAGAATACTTCACCGGTCAGGCGCGCACCCTTGGCGTCAAGCGTCGTGATGCGGCAGTCGATGTAGTAGTCGCTGGTGCCCCCGGAAGACAGCTTGAATTCGCCCAGCCGGAAAGACTTGTAGGCGAGTAAGCGCAGCAGGTCCTGACGCGAGGAATGCATGAAATCTTACGATACCCATCTTACGATAACACGGAGAATCAGCCTTCGTCCGCGCTTCTGCCCTCAGCTCCGCATCGGGCAGCCATGATAACCTGAATATTCTCCTACAACGACGCTTCGAGGTACGAAATTGCAGAGTGTGCGAAAGCTTTTCTTCTTCTTTCTTGCCGGTCTCCTTCTCACAAATTTGAGTGGCTCTGGTCCGGTTTCGGCCGCGTTCGCCGAGGGCACGCGCACCTGGGAGCAATCGAAATTTGACGAACTGACCAAGGGCACGGCCACGGGCATAGCCATTCGCAGCACCGGCGGCCTGGAACTTGCGCCGACCTTCAAGAGCCTGTACGCCACGCCTTCCACCTACATCTGGGCGATTGCGACCGATGATGCCGGGAACGTATATGTAGCAGCGGGCGCGCCTGCCCGCGTGTACCGCGTCACGCCGGACGGCAAAGCGACCATCATTTTTGAGCCCAAAGAACTCCAGGTGCAGGCACTGCAGACCGGCCCCGGTGGCGCAATCTATGCCGCCACCGCTCCCGATGGCAAGGTATACAAGCTCGAACACAAGCCGGGCAGCAAAACGCAGCCGGCAAAAGCGGACTCGCCCCAAGACCAAGACAAAGACAAAGATAAAGACGCGGCCAAACCGAGTGCAGACCCTTCGTGGAGTTCGTCGGTCTACTTCGAGCCGGGAACGAAGTACATCTGGGACTTGGCCCTGGACAAGACCGGCAACCTTTATGTTGCAACCGGCGACCACGGGGAGATTTATCGTGTCACGCCCAAAGGCGAGCACTCGATCTTCTTCAAAAGCGATGAGACTCACATTCGCGTGCTCGCTTTCGATACGCAGGAGAATCTGATTGCTGGCTCCGATGGCAGTGGGCTCATTTATCGCATTTCCCCGGCAGGCGAGGGATTTGTCCTCTATAGTGCGCCTAAGAAAGAGATCACGGCGCTGGCGCTTGATCGCTCCGGGAACATCTACGCTGCGGCAGTCGGTGAGAAACGGAACACGGGCGGGCCGGGCTCGGCAGGCATGGCCGCTGCTCTTCTGACCATGGGTTCCAACGCACCCACTGGCGGCACAGCACCGCAAGTTCCGGGGATCACGATCACGCCCGCGCCCGGCGCACCGCAGATGGCAGGGCCATTTCCATTCCCGGGTGGCGGGGCAAGCGGCGGGTCGGATGTGTACCGCATTGCGCCCGATGGTTCCCCCGCAAGAGTGTGGACATCCCACGAGGACATTGTCTACGCCCTCGCCTTTGATGCACAGGGACGTCTGCTGGCCGGCACGGGCAATCGCGGCCATATTCTTGCCATCACCGGCCTCGACGATTTTTCTGATCTGCTGAAAGCTCCGGCTTCGCAAGTCACCGCCTTTGCCAAAGCTCCCGGCGGTGGCCTCTATGCCGCCACCAGCAATCTGGGAAAGGTGTTTGTGCTGGGGCCGGGCCCCGAGGCCGAAGGTACCTACGAGAGCGATGTGTTTGACGCCAAGATTTTCTCGCGTTGGGGACGCGCCGAATTTCGCGGCTCAGGCAGTGTGGATCTCTACGCTCGCAGTGGCAATGTGGATAATCCCGACCGTAACTGGAGCGGGTGGAAGAAGCTCGACCTGGCAAAGACCTCGGAGACCGGGATTCCAGCCGCGCGCTATGCGCAGTGGAAGGCCGTGCTGCACGCTGCAGCCGCCGCGCCCGGCGTGGACAGCGTGATGCTGAATTACCTGCCCAAGAACGCCGCTCCCGAAATCGACGATATCACCGTCCAGGTTGGTGTGAAGTACCAGCCCCAGCCGAAAATACCGGGCGTGAGCCTGGGATCGGATTCCGCCGGATCTTCGGGCATACATTTCGAATCCCCGATCCCCAGTTCTCACGATCGCGATTCCATCGGAGTGAAGTGGAGCGCGCACGACGAGAACGACGACCAACTTGTCTACTCCCTCTACTACCGCGGCGACGGCGAGACTCGCTGGCTGCTGCTCAAAGACAATCTCACCGACAAGGCGTACTCGTTCGATGCCAGCCTGCTGCCCGATGGCGGCTATACCGTCAAGGTGGTCGCGTCGGATGCGCCGTCGCACTCCCCCGGCGAAGCCTTGACGGCGTCGAAAGAAAGCCGCCGCTTCGAGGTGGACACGACTCCGCCGCGCATCGAAAATCTGGCAGCGTCCCTCGAGGCTGGGCAAATTCATGTGACGTTCCATGCGATCGATGGTTTTTCTCCTATCAAGCGCGCGGAATATTCGGTTGACGCCGGAGAGTGGAAGTACGTGGAACCGATCGGCCGTCTATCCGACGCCACGGCGGAGAAATACGACATCAAGATCACGCCCGAAACCGCGAAAGACGGCGGACTTTCCTCCGAGCATGTGGTAGTGGTGCGGGTCTATGATCGCTACGACAACATGGGAGCGGCCAAGACCGTGATTCGGCAAAAGTAGCCTTCGGACCTGGCAGCCTTGGCGCTTAGCGCACGGAAACCAAGTCAGCCGTTCTACGGAATTCGCTCGGTCGTTTCCGCAGCCTCTTCCAGGCGCTCCGTTCTTGTGGCGCCCAGAGCGCCCGCACGCCGCAACTCGGGAAAGCCCCATGCCCAGAGAGCAATCACCACCAGCGTTCCCACTCCTCCCAGCAAAACGGCGGGCACCGTACCAAACCACTGCGCCGTCAGTCCGGATTCGAATTGGCCGAGTTCGTTCGATGTCCCGATAAAAACCATATCTACGGCCATCACCCGCCCCCGCATTTCGTCGGGCGTGCGCAACTGCACCAGGGTCGCGCGAATGATCACGCTGATCATGTCGGCCGCACCGAGGAAAATCAGCGAAATCAGCGACAGCACCAGGCTGGTCGAGACCCCAAACAGAATGGTGCAGATCCCAAAGCCGGCAACCGACCATAGCAATGTCGGCCCCGCCCGCCCGCGCAGCGGACGATGAGCCAGCGCCACGGCCATCACGGCGGCGCCTACTCCCGGAGCCGTCCGCAACAATCCCAGCCCCCATGGCCCCGTGTGGAGAATCTCACGGGCATAGACCGGCAGCAAAGCCACGGCGCCGCCCAGTAGCACGGCGAACAGGTCCAGCGAAATCGCCCCCAGAATCAGCTTCTCGCGCCAGATGAAGTGCAACCCCGCGAAAACCGTCTTCATCGTCATGGGCTCGCGCCGTCGCGCCTGCGGCCGGGTTCTAATGCGAAAAGTGGAGACCAGCGCTCCTCCGGCGGTCAGCATGGCAGCCGCGTATACCGCAGACGGCCCGCGGAACACCGCATAGAGAATTCCGCCGAGAGATGGGCCAAGAATCGTGGCCGCCTGAAACGTGGTCGCGTTCCACGCCACGGCGTTGGCGAAGTGCTCATCGGGAACCAGTTGCGGCAGAATCGAGCGGCTGGCCGTTCCGTTGAACGAGCGCACCACGCCCAGCAGGATCAGCACAATATAGATGGGAAGCACCCCACGCGTGCTCCGCACCGCAAGAACCAGCAAAAGGCCGGAGCAGAGCGCATATCCCGCATAACATGCACCCAACACTTTGCGCCGGTCGAATCGGTCGGAGGCGTGGCCCGAAGCCAGAAACAGCAGGATACCGGGAAGAAACTGCGCCAGACCGACCAACCCCAGATCGAGCGCGCGCTTGGTGATGTCGTAAACCTGCCATCCCACGGCAACCGCCTGCATCTCAACCGCGGCAACGATCAAGAAGCGTGCAATCTGGAACAACACGAAATCGGGGTGCGTGAAGGCGATGCGTCCAGCGCTGGAGTCGGCAGGTGCGGACATTGATCTTCTAGTCTGATCTTCTATTCTGATCTTCTAATTTGCCATAGAACGAGAAGACGTGCTTGGCGCACATTTCCAGCAGTTAGAATCGATCGATGCTGCCGTTTCTCCGAACCGTCGGATGGATCGCCTGCGTCGTCTACTCAACCATCCCGGCGTTCTGGCTGCTGATTCATCCGCGCGCTGAGTATTGGCGCTCACGGCCACGATCGCCGTACAGGATTCTCCTGCCCCTCTGGATCGCAATGTGGGCGATCATGGCCGCAATCACGGCTCCGTGGCGCGGCGTGCTCTTCTATCAGAACAACTGGACATGGATTCCCGCGTCCGCCCTATTCTGCTCGGGCGTGATCCTCTACAAGCTAGCTCACAGCGAGTTCACCCTGAGACAACTCGGAGGCCTGCCCGAGATTTTGCGCGGCCACAGCCAGCAGCGCCTGGTGACCACCGGCATCCGGGCCCACGTGCGCCATCCCGTCTACCTGGGCCATCTCTGCGAAATGCTAGCCTGGAGCGTAGGCACGGGTCTGGTAGTCTGCTGGACGCTCACTGCATTCGCGATGGTGACTGGCGCAGCAATGATGACGATGGAGGATAAAGAACTCAAGCAACGCTTCGGCGAAGAATATCTTCAATATCGTTCAACTGTACCCGCAGTTCTGCCAAGGATGAGGTCGTGAGCAGCATCCAAGCTACATCTCTACAGCGTCCCCCGCTGGGATCCTCAGCGCCATCTATTGTTCGCCTGAATCCCGTACATGGCACGGCGCGAAGTCGATAGCTATAATCCGACTTGGCTGAAAGCTGAGAGCTGACGGCTGAAAGCTCCATGCGCTTTGAACTCTTCATCGCGACCCGCTACCTGCGCGCCAAACGACGCCAGGCGTTTATCGGCATCATCACCGGCATCTCGATTGTCGGCGTGGCCGCGGGTGTAGCCTCGCTCATCGTCGCGCTAGCGATCAACAACGGCTTTCGCCAGGACTTGCAGGAGCGCCTGATCGGATCCACCTCGCACGTCAGCCTGCTGCGCGTCGCCGATGATGGCATCCAGAACTGGCCGCCGCTGCTCGATCGCCTCTCCAAACAGCCGCACGTGGTCGCCGCCGCTCCCGCAATTTTCGAGCAAGTGCTCATCTCCCGCGGACCCCGCGCCCGCGGCGCGGTCCTCAAAGGCATGATCCCCGCCGATGAACGCAGGGTCGGCGATCTGCTCAACACAATCAAAGAAGGTTCAGCCGCCGCCCTCGAAGAAGCCACTCCCGAGCCGGAAAAAGATCATGTGGGGACAGCCGCCTCGGCCGTCCAGGGAGCGCCAGCGATCGAAGATTCTCCCGATTCCCTCGCTGGCGTGCACGCGCGCATCGCCGCCATGCCTCCAATCATTCTCGGCAAAGATATGGCCGACAATCTGGGGGCAACGGTCGGTTCCGTCGTACTGGTCACCAGTCCGCAAGGTGAATTAACTCCCTTCGGCATGGTGCCAAAATACAGCCGCTTCCGTGTAGCAGGGATTTTCAACTCCGGCTTCTACGATTACGACTCATCGTGGGCCTTCACCCGGCTCTCGGATGCGCAGCGTCTCTTCGGTTTGGGAGATCTGATTTCGGTAATCGAGTTCAAGGTCGACGACATCGATAGAGCTGACGTAGTTGCCCGCCAACTGGAAGACGCGGCCGGCAAAGGCTTCATGACCACGAACTGGAAAGAGCAAAACAAAGCCCTGTTTCACGCCCTGAACATGGAGCGCCTGGTGACTTACATTACCACCGGACTGATCGTCTTCGTCGCGGCTCTGAACATTCTGATTTCCCTGATCATGATGGTCATGGAAAAAACCAAGGACATCGCCGTGCTCATGTCGATGGGCACACGCAAATCGCAGGTGCGAAATATCTTCATCGCGCAGGGAGTGCTGATCGGCGTGATCGGCACCGCCATCGGCCTGCTGCTAGGCTATGTGATCTCCTACGCGGGAAGCCGTTACCACATCATTTCGCTCTCGCCCGAGGTCTACTCCATCGACTACGTGCCCTTCGCGCCGCGCCTGATGGATGGCATCTTGGTAGCGCTCGGCGCCATTGGGATTTCATTCGTGGCGACGCTGTACCCATCATGGTCCGCAGGCAGAACTCTCCCCGCGGAAGCCCTGCGCTACGAATGACGCGTGATTGTAAAAGCTTGTCATCCTTCTATGAAAACAGTCGTACCTGTCCACAGGTATTTTTGCGGCGATGCCCTCAGCCGTCTCAGGGCGTTCTTACCGCACTGAATTCAGTGTTGGCTTCAGCCCCGGTGCTCGCACTTCCTGTCCCGCATCTCAACCCAGGCTCGATCCACCGTCACTGCCCTCCGGTTACCCTCGTACTCCACACTCCGGTGGCGTATTCCCCCGCCTTTCGCCTATGATTATCCATCTCGATGCGGACGGAAACTTGACCCCGCCCGCCGGAGTCCGCCGTGGGTGCGTTCGGAGAAAAACTTCGCAAACAGCGCGAGCAGCGTGGCATCGCCCTCGACGCTATCTCCAACACCACCAAAATCAGCACCCGCATGCTCCGCGCCATCGAAGAAGAACACTTTGACCAGCTTCCCGGCGGCGTCTTCAATAAAGGTTTCGTCCGCGCCTACGCCCGCCAGGTCGGCCTCGACGAAGAAGAAGCCATAACCGATTATCTCGCCGCCTTGCGCGAGAGCCAGATTCAGGCCCAAACCGTCCCGCCAAATTTCCGCACCCAGCCCGGCAAGCCCGCGCCAGACGTTCCTCAGCCAGATCGCCGCACCCACGATCCTGACCGCGACAATCCTCCTGGCCATGATCTCCTTGAGAGCGATCTTCCTAAAGCGGACCTTCGCAAGAACGATCTTCACAAAAACGATCTTCGCAAGAACGGCCTCGGCAACAACGGCGACCTCCGCGACGCCCAAGACCACCCGACCGTCCCTCGGCGCTCCGCCGATCGCCGCCGCGAAGACCGCCGCAATGAAGCTCGCAGCAGTAACGCTCGGAGCGTCGAAGCCCCGCAACCCGGCGCGCAGTTTCCCCTGCCCAGCGATCCCCAGCAAGTCTCGCCCCCGCCAGCCGATGCTTCCACCGCTCGCGTCCCCTGGGGAAAACTCGCCGTAGCCTTGCTGCTGCTCACCCTCGCTCTCGCATCCTGGAGCCTTTTCCGCCGCGGCCAGCGCACCCGCGCCGCGCAGCCCGAGCCCTCCTCACATCCATCTCCGGTTCTACCCTCCGCGCCCACCTCAGCCTCAACTCAGCCCTCCGGCCCTTCGACCTCGCTCGCCGTGGGCCAGGCGCTCCCCACAGGAACCCTTGTTGTCGCCACCACGCCCAGCCCCAACAACGCACCCACTCTCGCGCCATCGACTCCACTGAAGCCTTCCCCGCCAGCACCGTCCCTAACCTCATCCTCAAGCCAGCCCTCCGCCACCTCTCTTGATTCCGACCATGCTCTGCTCAACCATGGTCCGCTCAACCATGATCTGTCTAAGAATGATCTGCCTAAAAATGATCTGCCCACCAATGCTTCCCCCAATAACGATCTACCGGGCGATAATCCGCCCATAGCCAAGTCCGCTGCCCGTGCACCCATCGCGGCTGCGCCGCCCACGTTCACTCTGCTGATCCGTGCCGCCGAAACCTCCTGGATCTCCGTCATTGCCGACGGCCAACCCCTCCTCCGAGAAACCCTCATCGCACCCGCGCACACCTCCATCCGCGCCAGCCGCGAGATCGTCGTCCGCGCCGGCAACGCCTCCGCCATCAGCTTCCTCCTCAACGGCAAGGAAATCCCGGCTTCCGGCAATGAAGGCGAGGTCCACACCTACACCTTCGACAGCACCGGCCTCAAAGACTCCACCGCAGCCCAAACCCCTGACCCCGCCCACTAACCCCAGCGTCCCCTCAATGCTCAGCGAATTCCCAGCAGAACCCCCAGATAAGCCCACACCTTCCCCAACAGCGCAGCATCGGCCTTGGAGTGAAACGTCGCCTTCCGCGCCGCCCAGTCCATGCTCTTAATGTGATCCACCAACACCGCGCCCTCAACCTTGTCAATGTTCGCGGGCAAAGCAAACGGATACGGCTTTCGACGGCTCGTAAGCGGACACACGATCACCAGTCCGCTCGCCCGGTTGTAGCTCCGCTCCGTCACCACCAGTGCCGGACGCCGCTTCGCTCGCTCCCGCCCCGCCTGCGGATCGAAGTCGAGCCATACGATGTCGCCTGCCTGGGGTAAATAAGACGACACAGAGGAGGACACAGAAGACGCCCCCTGCCGCCTCACCACTCCACGCTTTCTTTTCCTCGCTCCGTGCCGGTCGGCGTCTCGTCGTAGCGGTTCTCCGGCGTGATCTGCGCCACCAGTTCTTTCAGCGTAGGAATTCTCTGCTTCCGCCGCAGGCTGATCTCTCCCGCCGCCACTTCGATAACGAGAGGATCTCCCTCCCGCACCCCCGCCTCCTCCGCCACCGGCTTCGGAATCCGCACCGCCAAACTGTTCCCCCACTTCACAATCCGCGCTGTCGGCATGAGCCCCCTCTGGATACAACGTATCTACGAACGTAGATACATAGTATATACCACGACCGCATCGCTGCACCTAAAGTCTTGTCATCCTGAACAACATGCTTCCTCGCCTTATGAACCCGCACGCGCAGCCGCACGATCCCCCCCTCCCTACCACTCCCCCCGGCGTTCGCCCCCGC
>PMXH01000398.1 GCA_003165855.1 Acidobacteriaceae bacterium
CAGGATTCCTTCTCTCCGATCCCCACGTTTGTGGACACCGGCGCCACCCTGATCGACAAGAGCAACGTGGACTCGTTCCTGCAGGCGAAGCAGAGCGCGACCGGTGCCGCGAAGTAGGCAGAGGAATTTCTTGCTGGTGAGCGACCGCCGTTCCCGCGGGTGAGTCTCAGGGATCTATGCAATCTCGAATCATTTGGATGGATTACACGATGCGAAAGCCGCAGTTCTCTTTTTTTCTGGCAGGTTTCTTAGCCAGCCTTTTTCTTCTGGCCTCCGGCGAATCGAGCCTGGCGCTCGATCGCCAGCCTAACTCTGACTATCACGTCCGCCGCGAAGCGCTGGCGAAGAAAGCGGGAGGCGTGGTGGTTCTGTTCGCGCCCATGGAAAGCGAGGGACCGAACGATCTTTATGGCTTCCGCCAGGAAGATAACTTCTACTATCTCTCTGGCCTGATAGAGCCGGGGGCGGCGTTATTGATTGCGCCTGCGGCCGAGGCCAAGGGCGACGCGGCCGCGCGCTCCTATACTGAGATTCTCTTTCTTCCTCCGCGCAATCTGATTCAGGAAAAATGGACCGGGCCCAAGCTGGGTCCGGAAAACCCCGAAGCGCCAAAGATTACCGGTTTCGATCGCGTCGACGACATGGCCAAGCTCCCCGAGGATGTTATGAAAGCGATCTCTGGGCCGCGCCCCGTGGTTTACACCGACGTCGCGTCGCACGGCCAGACTTCCGCCAGCACTGAACCGCTGGAGTTTCTCAAGAATGTGAATTCGTTTCTTGGCTTTCAGGACGTGAAGCCGATGATCTGGTCGCTGCGCACTGCCAAGGATGCGGGCGAGTTGGCGCTGATCCGCAAGGCGGTGGATGCCTCGGTGGCGGCGCACTTCGCGGCGTTCAAGGCGGTGAAGCCGGAAGTCAACGAGCGGGAAATTTCCGCGCTCATGCAATATGAGTGGGGCAAGCGCGGCTGCGAACGGCCAGCTTACGCGCCCATCGTAGGCTCCGGCTACTATTCCACGGTGCTGCACTACTCGGACGACGACAACGTCATGAAGTCCGGGGACGTGGTGGTGATCGATGCGGCCGGCGAATACTCGATGTACGCCTCCGACATCACGCGCACGCTTCCCATCAACGGTCACTTCACCGCGCGCCAGCGTGAGATCTACGACATTGTTCTGGGCGCGCAACAGGCCGCAGAGGCGGTTTTCAAGTCGGGGAAGTCGAACATGAAGCGCGAAGACCCCGACTCGCTCTACGAAGTCGCGCGCAGCTACATCAATACCCACGGCAAAGACCTGCACGGCGACACGCTGGGAAAATACTTCATCCACGGTCTGGGACACCCCGTTGGGCTTAACGTGCACGATTCCACTGATCGGGATGCACCGCTGGGGCCGGGACAGGTTTTCACCATCGAGCCGGGGATTTACATTCCGGAGGAAAACCTCGGCGTGCGCATCGAAGACGACTACTACGTAGACCCGGACGGCAAGCTGATCAAGCTGAGTGCGGCGTTGCCATCGAAGGCGGAAGATGTGGAGAAGTTGATGGCGGGGAAGTGAAGAAACAGTGGTCAGTGGCCAGTGAGAGCGGAACATGGTCGATGTTACTGGCACTGACCACTGATCATCGATTACTGGCCACTGCTACGAGATGTATTCCTTGATGTATTCGTCATGCGTGTGGGCCAGTTGCTGCAGGTCGCCGTCGAAAATTACCTTGCCATCGCGCAGAATCAGAAAGCTCATGGGCACTGCGCATTGCTGGCCGCTCGGCAGCGGCACCATGCGATTGGTCTGCTTATCGAATTGGTGCGTGGCCATGGTGAAGGCATCCTGCAAACGGTGCGTGACCAGGAGAGCGCTCGTCTTATAGACATCGCGCTGCTTCACGATCAATTCGATGATGGTATTCGACGTTACCGGGTCAAGGCCGCCCGTGGGCGAATCATAAAGCAGCAATTCCGGCTCCGTAATTACCGCTCGCGCAATGGCCACGCGCCGCCGCATGCCTCCGGAAAGCTCAGCGGGGTTGAGATCGAGGGTGTGTTCGAGTTCCACGAAGCGTAAGGCCTCGCGTACCCTGCGGTCGATGTCTTCGTCATAGATGCCGTGTTCTTCCGTCAGCCGGTAGGCAACGTTTTCGCGCACGGTGAGAGAATCGAACAGCGCGCTCTCCTGGAAGACCATCCCAATCTTGCCGCGCAACTTGAAGAGATCTTCTTCGCGCATCTGCGTCACATCCTGCCCGAGCACGACGATGCGTCCGGAGTCTGGCCGAATCAGTCCAAGTGCCAGTTTCAAGATCAGACTCTTGCCGGAGCCCGCGACGCCGAATATCGCCTTGGTCTCGCCTCGAGCCAGACGGAAGGAAACTCCGCGGAGGACGTCGTTTTCCGCAAAGGAGAGCGCTACGTCTTCAAACACAACGGCCGGCGCGGACGGTTCCATTGTCGTCGCGGCAGCGGAATCGAGCGGCAAGGTCGGCGTGGACATGCGATTAGTGGAAGGAAAGCACAGCCATCAGGAATCGAGTCACGAAAAAGTCGAGCACGAGAATCAGCACGGAAGAAGCTACCATCGCCTGCGTAGTGGCACGGCCCACACCCTGGGTTCCACCGCGTGCGTTCATTCCGTAGAAGCAGCCGACGGTCGCGATAACAAAGCCGAACAGAACCGGCTTGATCAGCCCCATGAACACATCCTGAAACACCAGGGTTTGCCAGGCGTTGGCCCAATACTGCCGGGCATCGAGGCGAAGAAGTACTTTGGCGACCATCAGTCCGCCGGTCAGGCCGACCAGATCGGAGATGATGGCCAGGAAGAACAGCATGAATACCGAAGCCACGACCCGCGGCGTGACCAGCTTCTTCATGGGATCGGTGCCTAGAGCGCGCATGGCGTCGATCTGCTCGGTCACCATCATCGACCCTAGCTCGCTGGCCATGCCGGAGGAGTTTCGACCGGCGACCATCAGGCTAGTCAGCACGGGGCCGAGCTCGCGCACCATGGAAGTTGAGACCAGTTGCCCAACCAAAGTGATCGAGCCGAAACGCTCCAGTGTATTCGAGGCCTGCAGGGCGAGCACGGCTCCGGTGAAGAAGCCGGTGAGTATGACGATGGGCAGGGAGCCCACGCCGATTGCGTCGGCCTGCCGCACCATGTCGGCGAAATAGAAAGGCCTCCGAAAAAGATTGGCGACGGCTTGAGTGGAGAACAGGAGGTAATCCTGAACCGTCTGGACTTTCTCTTTAGCGAGATCCGTAGGCGAGGTGAATTCCATGCGGTTCGGGGAAAGCGTGGCTTTGCAGCGCCGCGCTTTCACGAAACTATAGCAGAAGCGCNNATCAGGTGAATGTGCGGGTCGAAGATGTGGTGCGGGTCACTGACCACTGACCACTTTCGTCTATCCCCGGGTTTTTTTCTTGATCTCGATATTCAGGCGGCGGATTTTCTGATTCAGGGTGGAGAGCGGCACCTTGAAGTGCTCAGCAGCTTCAGTCTGGTTCCAGTTACATTTCTCCAGCATATCGGTGATGATGCGGCGCTCCACGTCTTCGACGATTTCGAACAGCGACGCATCCACCGGCGGATCGTGCAGGGTGAACGACGATCCGCGGCCCAATAGATTGTCAGGGAGCAGGTCGATAGAGATATCGGTTCCGGAAGATAGCACAACCGCGCGCTCGATCACGTTTTCCAGTTCGCGTACGTTGCCCGGCCACGAGTAGGACATCAGGGGACGCAGGGCTTCCGGGGTGATGCGCCTCACCTGGCGATCGTTTTCTTCGGCATATTTTTTCAGGAAGAATTGCACCAGCAGCGGAATATCTTCTCTGCGCTGGCGCAGGGGTGGCAGCTCAATGGTGATCACGTTCAAGCGGTAAAACAAATCCTCGCGGAAGCGGCCTTCGCGCACTAGTGTCCGCAAGTCCACGTTGGTGGCGGCAATGATGCGAACGTCCACCTGAACTTCCTGCACTCCGCCCAGGTGCATGAAGCGGCGGTCTTGCAGCACACGCAGAATCTTGGCCTGCGTTTCCAGGCTCATGGTGGCGATTTCATCGAGAAACAGCGTGCCTCGATCGGCCATCTCAAACAACCCCTTCTTGGAGGCGATGGCGCTGGTGAACGCGCCCTTCACGTGGCCGAAGAGCGTGGACTCCAGCAAGTCGGTGGGCATGGAGCCGGTGTTCACCGGAACGAAGGGCCGGTCGTGACGCGGCGAATTCAGATGTAGCGCTTTGGCGATGATTTCCTTGCCCGTCCCGCTTTCGCCTTGTAAAAGCACAGTGGATCGGCTGTTGGCGACTTGAGCGACCAGGTCGAATATTTTCAGCATCGGCTCACTTTTGCCGACGATGTTCTCGAAGTTGTAGCGCTGCTTGAGGGCGCGCTTCAGTTGGATGTTTTCTTCTTCAGCGCGGCGCCAGCCCACGGAGGCGCGCACATCGGCCAGAAGCTTTTCGTTGTCCCAAGGTTTCTGAACGAAGTTGGCGGCGCCAGCCTGCATGGCGCGCACGGCATTCTCGACCGTGCCATAGGCGGTGATCATGATGACCGGCAGACCGGTTTCTTGGGAACGAATCTCGGCCAGGATTTCCATCCCGTTGCGGCCGGGCAGGGTAAGGTCGAGCAGGATCAGGTCGAAAGGATGTTCGCCGATGCGCTGCAGGCCAGCCTCGCCGCTGGCTGCGGTTTCCACGGCGAAACCTTCGAGCTCCAGCAAGGTCTGCAGGGATTCGCGAATTTCGGTTTCATCGTCGATGATGAGCACCGCGCCCGCCAGGCCCGGATTTCCATTCGCCGTCGTCCGCGAAATGACTGCACCTTCAGACATGGACCGCCTTTCTGCTCAGGGGGAAATCCAGGGTGAAAGTGGTCCCGGTGCCGGGATGGCTTTCCACGCGAATCTTGCCCGCATGTTCCTGGATGATGCCGTAGGTGACGGAAAGACCGAGGCCGGTGCCGCGGCTCTGGCCTTCACGCGGCGAAGTCTTGGTGGTAAAGAAGGGATCGTAAATGCGCTGGATGTGCTCGGGCGCGATGCCTGTTCCCGTGTCGGAGACGCACACGCTGACGCTCTCGCCATTCTGCGTGGCCACGCGCAACGTGCCGCCGCCCGGCATTGCGTCTTTGGCGTTGAGAAACAAATTCAGGAACACCTGTTGCAGTCTCCCGGGATTTCCCTGAATGGCGGGCAAGGCGGGCGCGAGCGTATTCTGCACTTCGACCTTGGCTACCTTGAACTGGTGTTCCAGCAGCGCCAGAGTGTCGGCGATCACTTTGTTCACATCCACATCGCCGATTTCGCTCCCGCTGGTGCGGGAGAAATTCAGCAGATTGTTCACGATCTCCGAGGCGCGGAAGGTCTGCCGCGTGATCTTCTCGAGCAGACCCGACTTCTGCGGATCGCCCTGCAGCTGTTTACCGAGCATCTGGGTGTAGGAGGAGATTACGGCCAGGGGCGTGTTGACTTCGTGAGCCACGCCGGCCGCGAGCAATCCGATGGATGAAAGTTTGTCGGCCTGGGAAAGCTGAGCTTCGAGGTCGACGCGCTCGGTGATGTCGTCCATGATGATCAGCCGGCCGATGACCTGGAACTTGCGCGTCACCAGAGGGGCGATCGCCACATTCACGGTGCGGACTTCGCCGGCGGGCGTCTTAAGGCGGAATTTATACAGGTTGCGAATGCCCGGCTCCTGGCTCATGCGCGCGAACTCCTCGACGAACTCCGCCGGGAAAATGGCTTTCATCGGCTGGGTCAACGTCTGCCAGCGCGGCAATGCGTACATCACTTCCATCTGCGCGTTCCAGCTCTCGATGCGGTCTTCCATGTCGAGCGCCATTACGCCCACGTTGATGGATTCGACGATGTTCTCGTTGAAATCCTTGAGGCGCTCGTACTCCGCGGCTTTCTGCTGCAACGAGGCGTAGAGCTGTCCGTTCTGAACGGCAACGCCGAGGTATCCGCCCAGGGTCTCAAGCAGCTCCATGTCTTCGCTGGAGAGAAAGTCGCCTTGCGTGGTCTTGCCCAGGCCGAGCACGGCGACGGTTTTCTGCTGCGCGTGGCAGGGAATGTAGTAGTTCAGATCAAGGCGGGCGATGGTTTGCTGCGCGCCCGGTTCCTCGCGCGGTACCAGGTGCGTGTTCTCGAAGAAGAGATGCCCGGCTTGCCCAGGCCGCGACACGCTTAGAAAAGAGAGATCGAGATTGCCGCTCACCGACAAGCCAAAGGACCGGGCCAGCACAAATCGCTCCGGTCTTTCTTGTCCCGCTGCATCGCCGGCCAGGAAAATCGCCATGTGATCGACGGCGAGCGTGCGCGACAGCCGGTCGATCAACGAGGAGAGCAGGGCATTCAGATCAGTCTCCGAACTCAGTTCGCGGCCGAACTCGAGCAGCGTGCGGCGGTAGTCATAACGGGTGCGATAGAAAAACTGGTCGACGCGGTCCTGAATCCACTTGCGCACGGGATCGAACAGCAGAGCGGTAACCACCACGGCGAGAATCAGGCCCATGGGACCGGAACTGGGGCGCCAATTGTGCACCAGCAGCGCCACGCCCGCCACCAGCCCAAAATACAATCCCACCACAATCGCCGCCGCGAGAGTGTAGACCACGCCGCGCTTGAAGATGAGGTCCACGTCCATCAGGCGGTAGCGGAAGATGGCGTAGCCGAAAGTGAGCGGGAGCAGAGCCAGCGACAGCGCGGATACTTTCATGGTCGCGCCCGGCATGGACCCCATCAGATAGGGCACGACGTAGAACAGCGTGTAGGGGACGATAGCCAGAATGGTGCCGCGAGTGACCCACTTCAACTGCTGCCGAAGGATGGTGGTGCTGGCGCGCCGGTAGCTGTGCCAGAGCACAACGGCGGCGGCCAGGAAAAACAGCGAACTGTACGACATTTCCATCCGGTCGAGATTCCAGCGCAACCGCTCGCTGGCTTGAAACCAACGCATCGCGGCGATGTGCGTCGCCAGCAGCAGCGCTCCCGGCAGGTAGGCCAATGCCAGCAGCCAGGGATGCCGGCGCACAATCTCGCGTTTCTCGGGGAAGGTAAGAACGAAGTGCAAAAACAAGGCCGGCTGCAAGACTCCGGCGGCGATGTTGCCCCAATAAATGGTCCAATCGAAATCGTTGAGCTTGCCCGTGTACTTGAAGGAGTAGGCAATGAACGATACCAGGCAGAAAATATAGAAGTGCGTGGATCCAGGAGCGGTCCAGCGGCGCAGCAGTACGTAAAGGCCAATGCCCAGATAGATCAGCGCAATCAGACGCAGCCAGCTGTTGAGGGAATGATCCGCCGGGATCAGGATCACGCTGGAATCGAGCGGCACCGATTGCCGCACCAGGGAATACGCGGCCTTGGACCAGACGCCGGTGCGGTAGAGCTGGCGCTCCAGCCCTGACATGCTCTGGACCTCTTGCGCGTTGATGGAAACCAGTTGATCGCCGGGCTTGATGCCGCCCTTTGCGCCTGGTCCGGTGGGGTCCACCCGGTCTGCGGTGAGGCGACCGCCGTGTTCAACCCACCAGACCCCATCGTCGGGAACGGCGAACCTCCACTCCGCGTCGAAGTTGAAGCCGGCGAAGACGACAGCAGCCACCGTCAGCAGGAACAGCAGAACGGCAACAAAGCGGACTTGGCTTTCCCGGTTCATGGGTTTCGACGGTGATCCCGAACCTGTGGGTTGGACAGGCGTGGGAATCACACCCCGCCGATCTTCAATGAGCAACTTCGCTGCCATGTCGTTTCCCGCTTTGATAATGCTAAGTGACACATCTTAAGCCACTTCCGAGATTATAGATGGATTTTCGAACATCGATTACGGCTTTTTGGAGGTTTCTGTGGAATTCTGTATCTGACCGTAGGGCAATATCTTACGGACTTTCGGAGCCCGGGCAGAGGGGAACTCAGGGACGGAGAGCCGGAGGAGGGCGGACAACCTTTGAACACGAACTGGGCTATCCCCGCGCCGATTTTCATCAGTCGCAGGGACAGGCCTCGGTGGTGCTCGCCAAAGTCGTTCGCCAATCCAAGAAGTCAGGAACGCATTAAGACGGCCAGGCGGCCGATGGTGCAAGTTCGGGTCCCAGGCTGACCCGAATCACGTTCATGAGTTCATCATTGTCAGCGGGCTTCTGAAAAAAAGCGGCCGCCCCAGCCTTCAAGGCACGTTGCTCGTTGCTTTGAGGATCGCGCGCGCTGAGCACGATGACAGGAACGCCCGAGAGCGTGTCGCTGTTCTGCAAGCGGTCGAGGACGACAAAGCCATCCCCGACCGGCAAGCCGAGATCCAGAATAATCAAGGCTGGCCGCTCCTTTTGGGCGGCAGCGATGGCAGAATAGCCGTCGCAGGCGCTGGCGACTTCATAGTTGTTGGCCCGCAGGCGGAGCCGCAGGGCTCGCACTAGATCGGGATCGTCATCGACTACCAGAATCTTCGGTCTTGGCATTGAATTCTCCTTACGATTGTTTGTGAACTCTTGTGGTTGATTAATTGGAAGCTTGCGCGCTCTTTTCCGGCGCACAACTGTTTTCGTTCCCTGCTGGTCAAAATCATCTGGGTTACACAGTCAGCCACGGCCTGAACCTGCTGCTCCAGGGTTCCACCCTCAGGATCGGGCGGAAGCTCGATGGGGAGTGTGGTGATGGTGAGGGTGCATTTGGTTTTGAGATCGGGCGCGCGCTCCAGTTGCTCACGAATCCGCGCCGTCATGATCCCGGAGTTCTGCAAGTCCGTCGATGCCACGATAAAAAAGGTTTCCGTCGCTCCCGAGGTTCCCATCGGTGGCAGGACCAAGTCCTTGTCGAGATAAATGCAACGCCGCACGGTCTCCAGGCACTGTCGCCAGGTATCCTTCCAATTCCCTCGCGGAGGATTGGAGAGTGGGGTGAGTTCGACGCGTACCAGCACAAACGCCGGACGCAAACGTTCCTGGTGCGTGACCACCGGGGCCAGCAGCTTGCCCAGGGAGTAGACGGGCAGAGTAAAGGTGAAAGTGCTGCCCTGTCCGGGTTCGCTGGTAACCCAGATGCGTCCCTCATGAAGCCGGACAATTTCTCTGGAGATGAACAGCCCCAGCCCTAATCCCGAGCGGTGGTTGTCGACAGAATTCGGGTCCTGATACAGGCGTTCGAAAATCAGCGCCTTGGCTTCGGGATTGATGCCGCAACCCGTATCGCTGACCGAAATGTAGACGCAGTTGGGGTCGGCCTCGACCATGCAGGCTCGCACGATGACTGCGCCCTCGTGCGGCGTGAACTTGATGGCATTGTCCACCAGATTGATGAGCACTTCGAGAACCCGGTCGGGATCGGCATGTACCAGAAGCAGCCTCTGATCCAGTCCGATTTCCAGCCCGATCTTTTTTTCGTTGGCCGTGGGCCGCAGCATGGCGATGGCCTGCTGCACCAGTTCGCCCAGCGCGATGCAGCGCGGCTCGATTTGCATTTTGCCGCTCTCGGCGCGGGTGGCTTCGAGCAGGTCGCGGATCATGGCATGCAACTGGTTCACGCTCCGCAGGACGGTCTTCAGGTGATCGGACTGATCGGGCGAAATGGGGCCGGCCAATCCATCCAGAAGCAGGGTGACGTATTGGTGAATGCAAGGTCAGGGGCGTGCGCAATTCGTGCGAGACGTGAGACAGGAACTGGTTCTTGAATTCCAGTTGCTGTTTCTGACTCATGTCCAGCGCCCGCAGCAGCCCTTGCCGTTCCACGGCATAGCGTATGGCCCGCTCCAGATGCTTGCTGGAGATGTCGCCTTTAACCAGGTAATCCTGCACTCCCTGGTGGACCGCCTTGAGGGCCAGAGCCTCATCGTCCTGGCCGGAGAGCACCACCACCGGCACATTGGGCGCGTGTTCCAGCACGCGGCGGAAGGTTTCCGCGCCGCGGCTGTCGGGCAGGTTCAGGTCCAGCAGCACCACGGAGGGTGTTTCCCGGGACAGCGAAGCGAGACCCTCGGACAGACGCGTGACACAATTTACATTCACCCGGGTTTTGCCTTCGATCAGGCGAAGACGGACCAGGTCGGCATCTCCCGGGTTGTCTTCGATCAGCAATACTTGCGTGGTTGGTTGGTCCATTATTCTCCTACTCTCCTCGTTCTGGCAGGCTGGCAAAGCCGAACCAGAATTCTTCAATCGACTTGACGGCCGAAAAATAGTCATGCAGATTTCCCGGCTTGCTGACGTAGCAATTTGCGCCCATCTTGTAGCTGCGCGTAATGTCCCCGCCCAACTGGGATGTGCTAAAGATCACGACCGGAATGCAGCGCAGGTCCGGGTCTGCTTTCACCGCAGCCAAGACCGTGAGGCCGTCTTTCTTGGGAAGATTCAGGTCGAGCATGACCAGATCGGGACGGACTCTATTGGCGTAGTCTCCCGTGCGGTTTAGAAAAGCGAGTGCCTCCACTCCGTCCCCCACGCTGTTGATTTGGCAGTGACGTGCGCTTCCCGCCAGCGCCTCGCGGGCTAATACCACATCGGCCGGGTTGTCATCGACGATGAGGAGTTCGGGTGCCGTTTTCATGCCTGCTCCACCACTCTTTCCTCCGGGCCATGGGCGGGCAGGGTGAACTTGAAGGTGGAACCGGAACCGGCCTGCGATTCCACCCAGATCTTGCCGCCATAGCGCTCGACGATCTTCTTGCAGATGGCCAGGCCCATGCCGTTGCCCGGATATTCATCGCGGGTGTGCAAACGCTGAAAGACAACGAAGATGTTTTCCGCGTACTCCGGGGCGATTCCGATTCCGTTATCCCTTACGCTGAACAGCCAGTTCTGGTCGGCCTTTTCTGCCTGTACGGAAACCACCAGCGCCTCTTTCGAACGAAACTTGATGGCATTCTGGATCAGATTCTGGAGCACCTGCGCCACCTGCGTGCGGTCCGCCCACACGTCTGGGAGCGCTCCATGCGTGACGACGGCGCTGCTCTCCTGCACCGTGGAGGCCAGAGATTGCAGAACCTCCTCCATCACACTATTGCAGTCGACGCTGCCGCTGACCGCGTCCTCCCGGCCGACTCGCGAAAAGGCCAGCAAGTCATGAATGAGGACCTGCATGCGCAGAGCTCCCTCGCTGGCATAGCCGAGGAATTTGTCGGCATTCTCGTCGAGTTTGCCCTTGTAGCGTTCGGACAACAGCTGGGTATAGGCCACCACCATGCGCAGCGGTTCCTGCAAGTCGTGCGATGCGACATAGGCGAACTGCTCGAGGTCGGCGTTGGAGCGGGCCAGTTCGTCCACTTTCCGGGCCAAGTCCTGTTCCGCCTGATGCCGCAAGCTCCGCTCGTGCTTTTCCCGCAGGGCGCGGCGAATGGCTTCAGGCAGGCGAGCCAGACCGTCTTTCAGGACGTAATCCATGGCCCCTTGCTTGATGCATTCCACGGCGGTCACGTCGCCGAGCGCGCCGGTGACCATGATCACGGGAATGTCGAGAGCCTCGCCGTGCAAGATTTCGAGCGCTTCCACCCCTCTCCAATCACCCAGGTTGTAATCGGCCAGGATGATGTCGGGGAATTCTTCCTTGATCCGCCGCCGGAACTCGGCGCGAGTCTGCACCACCGTGGTCGCAATATCGAAACCATCCCGGCGCAGTTCCCGCAACATCAGTTCGGCATCGGCGAGATTATCTTCCACCAGCAAGACCTGCAGCTTCGCCTTGCGCTGGGAGGAATCCTGTACTTCGAGTTTGGTCCCGGCGCCGCTCATTGCCCCTGCTTGGCTGCTTTTAGCTTGCCGGTGGCTACGGGAGGCAGATTGACGACCAGCCAGTACAGCCCCAGCAGCTTCACCGCCTTGCGGAACTCGTCGAAATCGACGGGCTTCTGGATATAGCTGTTGGCGCCCAGGTTGTAGCCGATCACCAGGTCTTGTTCTTCCTTCGAAGAGGTCATCAGGACGACGGGAATGATCTTGGTTCGCGCATCGCTTTTGACCCGCTTGAGGACTTGCATCCCATCCACTTTGGGCAGTTTCAGATCCAGCAAGACCAGCTTCGGGGGACGATCAAACGACCGTTGGGTATGGGGTCCGGAGCAGAACAAGAAATCCAACGCTTCCTCCCCGTCCCGGGCAACAAAGATACTGTTGGCCAGATTCTCGGCGCGCAAGGCGTGCAGAGTCAGGTCTATATCGTCTTGACTATCATCGACCAAAAGAATGTCGACTTCATTTGGGTTCATATTTCTGCTCCTGCCGCTGCGGCTTTGTTCTTGCCTTCGCTGGTCTTAACATCGGCTGATTCGGCTCCAAGGGTGAAGTAAAAGGTCGCTCCCTTATCCAGTTCCGCCTCCCCCCAGACCCGGCCTCCGTGCTTGTGAACGATGCG
>PMXH01000017.1 GCA_003165855.1 Acidobacteriaceae bacterium
TCCGATCAGGAAGTTGAATATCCAGGCCTCGTCAGAGGCTTTTCCTGGCGAACTGCTCCAATTCATTGATCCGCTGATATCAATTTCCCAATTGATCCGGTTTCCGCACCCCACCCACTGCGTCGGATCGTGGATTGCTGAAAACTCGTCAATCGTTGGCAACCTCTCACCGGGGTACCTGCCGAGACAGCCATGGACTCAAGCGCCGGTCAGGATACGATGGACGATCTCTGCGTTTTCCCTGATCTCGTCCTTATTTCTTGGGAATACGCCGACATACACGCCATCATTTGGCTTGATGCTTTCATATGCGGCGCGGAAGGCCTGAGCGATGCCGGCGTCGGCGATGCGCCCGGCGGCCAGAATCTTGAATGCAAAACAGGTTTTCTTGGTCTGGCGCATCACTTTGTACATGCGCGGCGGGTCGCTCTGCATATAAATATCGTGCGGCATCTCGAGCAGCTCGCCATTGAGTGTCTTCTTCCACTCCTCCTCTGTTCTGGTGCGATTATAGACACAGCCTGAGTAGAAATCGACGTCCCAACCCTGCTCTTCCACGAGTTCGATGACTTCAGGTTTGTGCGTACCCACGCCGACCATCACGCCCAGGTCCCGCGCTCGCTTACACCACTCCCGCTCGCTGGCCATCGTGCCGTTACGATAGGCTAAGTCGATCTCCTCGCCCCTTCTCTGAAGCGCCAGCGGCTTGAGATCGCGAACCAACGCTGCCTCATCGTCCTTCGCCATAACCTGCACGATCAGGTGCATCTTGCCGCCCTCGGCTTGAAATCGCGCCCAGTCCTGCGGTGCACGCTCAACGTTCACGTAGTTGAATGCATTGATGCCGAAACTGCTGGCGCGATGCAGCACCTCGCAGACTCTGTCCTGCGTGTACCACTCTCGCATGGAGCTGCTGAAGTTGTTGTTGTAATGGGAGAATCCATAGAGGGGGTTGACACCGAGAACCAGGCGGCTGATCTCGGCATTGCCAAACTTCATCTTCGGAATCTGGATCTGCACATCGGTGCCTGCGGGCGCCGCAACTTGTGCAGAAACCGGAGGCAGATTCTTGTCCGTAGATCCCTTGGCTGGCTCGGCGGCAAGCGTGGCTGCCGTTCCGCCCATCATGCCCGCGGCAAGGGCCGCGGTGGACTGCAAGAATTCTCGACGAGTATTGGACATAACGATTCCTTTTCTCCTTCTGGTTTCAAACTTCCCAAAACAGCTCAACCGAAAGCCGTCAAGCGAACTCTGCATTTCTGGGGTTCGCCGATTGTCAGCCGTCCATGCCAGGAGTGGTGATGACTTTCGCTTTGAGCGCAGGTTTCGCCTTAACCTGCGGTATGCCGTGCTGATGACAATCGGTGCACTTGACCCAATGAATGTTGTGGACGCTCGCCGAGTTTGCGTAGGTGGTATCCATCTTCTCCACGTCCAGCCCGCAATTGGACATCTGTGGGTGGCACGTGTTGCACGAAGCCCGCGCGTTCTCGTTATGCCCATCGTGGCAGGCGACGCAACTGATGCCCTCGTGCACGCCCATCGGTGTGCGATCGTCACCGGAGCCCACTTGCGGTCCCCACGCGCTGGTTGCCGCCATTGAGCCGGCCTCCGGTTCACGAGGTGCGTGGCACTGATAACAGAGCGCCTGGCGTGGATCGTGACTGACCGTGACCGTACGAGATCCGTCGTGGATCTGCGGAATCGAAAGCGAAGCGGCGGCAAAGTGAAGAGTCTCGCGCCGGTCGTAAAATGCCAGCGAATCGGGAACGGCCGCGCCTGCGACGGAGATGCGCGAGGATGGCCTGGTTTCCTGCGCGCCTTCGCTGTGGACCTGGTGGCACGTCATGCAGGGCATCGCCGGCTGATCTCCGAGGCCCGAAGGAATCACGCGCCAGGGCCCCTTCGTATTGAGAGGCTGCACCAAATCACGGATTGCCCCGCTGAAGTAGGAACCGTGGCAGCGCAGGCAATCGTCCATCAGCATTCGTTTAGAGTTGTGCTCGGGATCGGCAAATATCTGGCTATACGTGACGCTGTGCGGGCCCGCATGCCAGCTTGCGTATTCATGCTGGTGGCACGATTTGCAGCTCGACGTCATCGCGGGCACATCCACATCCCGCAACTTGATGGCCTCAGGAACGGTGCCGAAGATGTGAATCCGCATGTGGCGCAGCTTTGTGCTCAGGCTGGCCTCGTGGCATTCCATGCAGCCTGTTGTCCGGTGGGGTGCTGCATGCACCACCTTCACGTAAGCAGCCATCTCGTGACAGCTCGCGCAGCCCTGGCCGTACTGAGACGTGTAGTAGTAGGACGCACCATAAGTGCCGCCGACAGCGAGCACAACTGCCAACCCAACAGCGATCCCCGCGAATTTGAAGAATCGCATCATGACCGGAATCCCGTGCCCTTCCAGTTGCGAACCAATGAATCTGAAGCAAAGTAGGCGATGGCCATGATCGTCAGCGCCGGATTGAAGCCTCCGTTGGTCACGTGCACGCTTCCATCGATGACGAAGACGTTATCCACATCGTGTACCTGGCAATTGCGGTCCACCACCGAACCTTTTGGATCGTTGCCCATCCTGCAAGTGCCTGCCTGATGCTGTCCGGCGGAAACGGTCGTCGGTCTGCCTGCATTGACGACCGTACTCACGGCTCCGGCCTCCTTGAGCCAGGCTTCAGAGCGCTGGGCCTGGACAAGGCCGATCTCAAAGGTATGCGGATGGACGTTACCGGAGATGCGCGCCACCGGCATTCCCCACTTGTCTTTGACCGCCGGATCGAGAGTGATCNNCCCACATCGTCGTAAGTATCGAAATCGAAGAAGCCAACGGCTCCTGTGTAGTGGTGGCCCTGGAGATTTCTTCCGACCTGGTCATGCCGATTTCCCAAGCCGTTCTGAAAGAGGCGGCTTTTGGAATTCAGCAGCAAACGAGCTGATTCAATGGCGCAGGCAGAAACAATGACAACGTCGCAAGGCTGCTCCTGCAACCGGCCATCGGCATCGAAGTAGGCCACGCCGCG
>PMXH01000064.1 GCA_003165855.1 Acidobacteriaceae bacterium
CCTTATAGCAACCAATCCTGTAGACGTTCTGACATACGCGGGCTGGAAACTCTCGGGGTTCCCCCCGAATCGGGTCATCGGTTCTGGAACGATTCTTGATACCGCTCGGTTTCGTTATCTGCTAGGACGCCACTTTGGGATCGATCCGCAAAGCGTGCACGCCTACATCATCGGTGAGCACGGAGACAGTGAAGTGCCGGTATGGTCGCTCGCGAACATCGCTGGGATACGATTGCGAGAGTTTTGTCAGCATGAAGATCTCCCCTACGATGAGAAGGCGATGCAATCAATTTCGCGCCAGACGCGGACCGCAGGTTATGACATCGTGCGGCTCAAGGGAGCAACCGGTTACGGAGTGGCAACGGGCGTTGTGCGCATTGTTGAAGCCATCTTGCGGGATGAGAACACCCTCCTCACGATTTCCGGCCCAACGCAACATTACGGAATTAGCGAGGTCTGCCTGAGCCTGCCTACCAAAGTGAACCGCAAGGGAGCAGACCATATTTTGCATCTTCCCTTGAACGAGGATGAACTCAGCGGTCTGGTGACTTCCGCCGAGATTGTCAAAGCAGCCATTGCGACGCTGAACCTGGATTCCAGCCATCACGCAGCTGCTTAGACGGTCTTGGGCGTGAAGGCCAACGCTACAACGGATTCAAAAGGATGGCTCCATTCACCCCAGAATGCGAGTCAAGGAGGTGACCATGGCACGCAAGGCTCGGCACACGGAATCAACGGTCCTGTCTTTCCACGACAACATCAAAGAAGCCGCAAAGAAGAACCTGGCCTTTCGCCAGACAGTCTGTAAGGGAGGCTTCAGCGAACTAGTCGTGATTAGTGTTCCCCCTGCGGGAGAGCTTGGTCAAGGAGCACACGACGACACCGATGTGATCATGTTTATTGTCGAAGGCAAAGGAGAAGTGACTTTTGGGGATCGGAAAGAAATTGCCAACAAGCACGATGCGATCCTGGTCACGGCGGGACGACTCCACAATCTGAGAAACATCGGACGTCATGACCTGAAGCTCTTTGCTGTGTTCTCTCCTCCGTCCTCCGGCGCGAGTGCCATCGTGCACAAGGCCGGCGCCGAGGCTGCGGAAGAACAACTTAGGTACGCGTGGGAACAGTAGTAATACGCACAAGGCGAACACGAACCTCGACGTGCGCCCCGAAGGAGTCATTTCTGCGCTGCGTTGCCAGTTTCTGCGGACTCCCCGGTGGCGCAAAGTCCGGTCATGGAATCAACTTGGATGCGGAAGACGAGCGTGGCAATCGAGTCATCGCCCAATTTGAGCTGACGCTCGGCCAATGCGTTCAGGCACCAACTGTGGCGCTTCTCTAACAGCGTGCGTGCATGGTCCCGCTCCGACGTATATTGGGGCTCGGGCAATTCCTGGTAGCGGCCGTTGGCAATCACGCTCATCCACTGAGACTGGTTCGTGATCTCGTCAACTTCGAGACAGACGTTCGGATTCCTCCGCATCCATTCAGTCTTTTGCCCGAAGGTCGAGAGGACGTAAATATAGTCAGGCTCGTACACAAAGTATATCGGCACTACGTACGGTTGGTTATTGAGCGAGCAGCCAAGTCTTCCGAGCGAAGCGTTCGCCAGAAATGCGCCAGCCTCTTTCTCGGTCATTTCATTGATCACCATAGTCCCACTCCGTTCTACCCAATAGAAAAATTACCTAAGACGGTGTAGCTTGGGCGATTTGCAGGAAGCAAGTGGGCGACTGGAAGCGTGCCAGAGGGTCCACATCTCTTCAGGCCGTCTTTCTCTCGACCACGTCGACGTACTCGGCATCAATGATGCCCTCGTCCCGCTTGGGCTGAAATCGACTTCCGCTTAGCCACCTGACCGTCTAGCCGCTCGCCTGACTTTTTTAAAGCAACGACCGAAGGCGTCGTCCGACCGCTTTCCTCGTTCGGCATCACCTAGGTTCGCCGGCTTCGGCGACAGCAACAACCGAGTTCGTGGTGCCGAGATCAATCCCTATAGTCTTTGCTATTTTTGCCGCCCTCCGTTATTTATGAGAACGTCTTGCATACGGGTTGAATTTAAACTTTTTCTGCTTTTGCAGGCTTACCAAGATGATGGACGTAAAGGTGATCCATGACACGCAATTGGAAGCACACCTCGACGTTAGCGCTCCACCCGACATTCAGTCTGAGCAAGAGTGCTCATTCAGTTGAGGCGGAGACTTCGTTGAAGCTAGAGACAATTTGGGAGACCGCGCGAGAGCGCCTACACTCTTGCCCTTCGGCACTGAGTCTAACGACTATCAGCATCGAACCTGGACGTTTCTTCCCCTCTGTTGTAACAAGTAGCCGCTGCTGGATCTTTGCGCTGCCTAACATGGCGACAATGCGCCTAGCGCCAGCGCTTGAGAACAACTTCCTTTGGCAACGTATGCGGTCAGGATGAACTCTAACCGAACGGCTCTGATTCTCTGGGAGGCAAGGTCTTGTCAATACCAATAGAAGATTACGCGATGATAGGTGACTGCCACACCGCGGCATTGGTGTCACAACACGGATCGATTGACTGGCTCTGTCTTCCGTACTTTGATTCAGCCGCCTGTTTTGCAGCCCTACTTGGAGACTCCGAGAACGGACATTGGTCCATCTCACCCGCGGGACCGATTCGGGGCGTTCGTCGCCGCTATCGGGAAGGAACGCTTGTTCTCGAGACGGAATTTGACACCGAACACGGATCGGTGACGCTCACCGACTGCATGACGCCCCGCAATGAAATGCCAGATCTTCTACGGGTGGTCCTCGGCACCAGAGGACAGGTCCGGATGAATCTCGAACTGGTGATTCGATTTGACTACGGTTCGGTGGTGCCTTGGGTTCGGCGTACCGATCATGGGATCTCCGCAATCGCCGGTCCGGATATGCTCAGACTGCGCGCAGACGTGCCACTTCAAGGGGAAAACCTCAAAACCATCGCAACATTTACGGTGGTTGAAGGACAGAAGGTCTCCTTTGATCTCACCTGGTATCCCTCACACCGGATTGAACCTTTGCCGGTAAATATCGATGAAGCAATTCAAAACACGCAGGACTGGTGGCGGGAGTGGTCCGATCGCTGTTCTTATCAGGGAAAATGGCGTGACGCGGTATTGCGCTCACTGATCACACTGAAAGCCCTGACTTTCTTGCCTACGGGCGGGATCGTGGCAGCACCTACAACTTCACTTCCGGAGTTGCTGGGCGGCGTACGGAATTGGGACTATCGCTTTTGCTGGGTACGTGATGCGACGCTTACCCTGCAGTCCCTGCTCGATGCCGGATATCATGACGAAGCGCGAGAGTGGCGTGAATGGCTTCTACGGGCCGTGGCCGGCAGCCCTTCAGAACTCAACATTGTCTATGGCCTTCGCGGCGAACGCAGGCTCACCGAGTTGGAACTGCCGTGGCTCTCAGGATACGAGAAATCCGCACCGGTACGGACCGGCAACGCAGCCTACAAGCAATTTCAATTGGATATCTTCGGAGAGATAGCCAACACTCTCTTTCAGTGCCGTCAGGCAGACCTCGATCCGCCCAAGGACGAAGGCGAAGACGTGGCCCAGGCGCTGATTGAATTCCTTGAGACCGGATGGGAGCGGCCCGATGAGGGCATTTGGGAAATGCGTGGCCCCCGTCGGCATTTCGTTCACTCCAAGATGATGGCGTGGGTCGCCATCGATCGAGCGATCAGGTCCGCTGAGCAGGGCTGGTTCTCGGGAGATATGGCGCGATGGAGGACGCTTCGGAACACCATCCACAGCCAGGTATGTAGGCAGGGCTTCGACGCGGGCCTCAATTCCTTTGTGCAGTATTACGGCTCCAAACACCTCGACGCCAGTCTCCTCATGATGCCTCTGGTCGGTTTTCTTGCGGCGGATGATGCGCGCGTAATCGGCACCGTTAAAGCCATCGAAATGCATCTCATGGAAAATGGTTTTATCGGGCGCTATACGCAAGACCCCGCCGTGGACGGTATGCCCCATGGAGAGGGAAAGTTTCTGGCCTGTTCGTTCTGGTTGGCGGACAATTACGTGCTGCAGGGACGCCATGAAGACGCAGTACGGATGTTTGAACGCCTGTTAAACATCCGGAATGATGTCGGTCTTCTGTCCGAAGAATATGATCCTGTGGCAAAACGTCAGTTAGGCAATTTCCCTCAGGCATTCTCTCACGTCGGCTTGGTGAACACGGCTTTCAATCTAAGTCGCAACATCTCTCAGCCTGCTGTGGGCCCGGCGGCGCCCGGGACACCACGTTGAGCTATTGATTGGCCGTATTCCTTTAATGCCGCTGACACCCTTCCGAACGCCACCCGTTCTTCGGTAGAGAGGTTTGGGTCCAGATTACATGGCAGTGCATGACCACCGACATGCACGAATGTGCTAGGCGTGATGCCACTAGCGTAGGCGAAGAATTCATTGAGCAATGCGCGGCCGCTGCATGTCTGGCATCGGGTCGTTCATGCCGGTCCCATCACGCCGCTTCAGCCTTACTATAAACAGCGAAACTGATGACCGCCGGAACGTCCCGAAATTAAGACGGGCGGCAGCGCGGTGCTTGGGATCAACAATTTTCTCACGCGTCATTAAGTTGATGCTGAGCCCGATTCTTGCTTCGTGCAAATGCTACATTCGTATTCCTTAGCATCACGGTTGTCTCAAATTACAGGAAAAGAGAGTCCGGCAACCTCTCTAGTCAGTCGCCCACTTTCATTCGTGCCGCCCTCGCTTGAGGTTGCGGTAGCGCCGAATCAGTGCATTGGTCGAGCTATCGTGCTTCAACGTTGGCTCGTCGGCTGCCTCAAGTTCCGGGATAATCCGGTTGGCCAGGACCTTGCCCAATTCCACGCCCCACTGATCAAACGAATCAATTCGCCAGATCGTTCCCTGTGTAAACACGCTGTGCTCATAAAGTGCGACTAGTTTGCCGAGAGTTTCCGGGCTCAACCGTTCCCCGAGAATCACGTTGGACGGACGATTGCCTTCGAAGGTGCGGTGCGGAACCAGCCAGTCGGGCGTTCCCTCTGCCCGAACTTCTTCCGGGGTCTTGCCGAATGCCAGCGCTTCGGCTTGCGCAAACACATTCGACATCAACAGGTCGTGGTGCTCGCCCAGCGGGTTCAGCGCCTGGCAGAAACCGATGAAATCGCATGGGATGAGTTTCGTTCCCTGGTGAATGAGTTGATAAAAAGAGTGCTGGCCGTTGGTCCCNNTCCATGGTCAACTGCTGCAAGTAGGCCGGGAAGCGCTTGAGGTATTGCTCGTAGGGTAGAACGGCGATGGTCTGAGACTCGAAAAAGTTGTTGTACCAGACCGCGAGCAGCCCCATCAGTACCGGCAGGTTGCGGTCAAAAGGCGCAGTACGGAAGTGCTCATCCATCGCGTGGAAGCCGGCGAGCATCGCGCGGAAGTGGTCGGCACCAATCGCGATCATCGTGGACAAACCAATCGCCGAGTCCATCGAGTAGCGTCCCCCGACCCAATCCCAGAACTGGAACATGTTGGCGGTGTCGATACCGAATTTCTTGACCTCGGCCGTGTTGGTCGAGACTGCAACGAAATGGCGCGCGATCGCCTTCTCGTCTCCCAAAGCCTGAAGCGCCCAATCACGAGCTGTGCGTGCATTGGTCATCGTCTCCAGCGTTGTGAAGGTTTTGGAGGAGACAATGAAAAGTGTCTCGTCGGCGCTTAGGTCGCGCGTGGCCTCGGCAAAGTCCGTGCTGTCAACATTCGACACGAAGCGAAACGTCATGTGACGCTGGCTGTAGTACTTCAGCGCCTCATAGGCCATGACCGGGCCCAGATCGGAGCCTCCGATACCAATGTTGATCACGTTGCGTATTCGCTTGCCGGTATGTCCTCTCCATTGGCCATCGCGGACCTGATTCGCAAATGCCGTCATCTGGTCGAGCACGGCGTGGACCTCGGGCACTACATTCGTTCCGTCCACCTTGATTGACTCGTCCTTCATTGTTCGCAATGCGATGTGGAGAACGGCGCGTTTCTCGGTGACGTTGATCTTCTCACCGTGAAACATGGCGTCAATCCGCTCACGCAGGCCGGACTGATTCGCGAGGTCAAGCAGCAGGGCGATCGTCTCATCGGTGATCCGGTTTTTTGAGTAGTCAAAGTAGAGACCTACCGCTTCAAACGCGAAGTGCTCGGCACGCTGGGGATTTTCCGCGAACAACTGGCGGAGATGCAGGCTCTGTATTACATCATAATGCTTCCGGAGAGCCTTCCAGGCGGCTCGCTCGCACAACGGAACGACCCCAACTTCGGTTCTTGGGATTGTGACCATTTCTATGCCTCCACAGGATCAACAGGTTACTCAAGTAGATTAGGATGTGTTTTTATGGAACCCCAGCTACGATTCCTCGCTGTAGATCCTCGGCCATACGAAGAAAAAGACAAACGCATCCGAATCGAGGTTCGTCATTTCATCGGTTATGCAGCCTTTTCCACGTGTCCCCCGAACTCATGCCGCATCGCAGACAGAACTCGATCGGCAAAGTCCGCATTGCCGCGGGAACTGAATCGTTCATAAAGTGCAACACTCAAAACCGAGGCAGGGACCGCTTCATCAAGCGCGGCCTTGATTGTCCAGCGTCCCTCGCCCGAATCCGATACGCGACCCGCATAACTTGTGAGACTCGGCTCTTTCAGCAACTCAGTTGCGGTGAGATCCAGCAGCCACGAAGCAATCACGCTACCTCGGCGCCAGACCTCCGCGATGTCCGGTAAACAAAGGTCATATCGATAGAGTTCGGGCTGCCGCAACGGTGTGGTCTCTGCATCGGTCGCAAGCTTTGTTTTGCCAGCATCGGCATGCTTAAGGATGTTCAAACCCTCCGCGTACGCCGCCATAATGCCGTACTCGATTCCGTTGTGCACCATCTTGACGAAGTGGCCGGCGCCGACCGGCCCGACGTGCGCGTAGCCGCCCTCGGGCGCCAGCGTCACCAGCGCGGGCTCCACGACCGCCACCGCCTCCTTGGTGCCCCCGACCATGAGGCAGTAACCCTCGGTCAGGCCCCACACGCCGCCCGACGTGCCGGCGTCGACGAAGCCGACGCCCGAGGCCTCGAGCGAGGACACCAGGTGCACCCACTCCTTGTAATTCGAGTTGCCGCCGTCGACGATGACGTCGCCCGCGTCGAACAGCCCCGCCAGCTCCTCGACGGTCTTGTCGGTCGCCGCGCCGGCCGGGACCATGACCCAGGCGGCCCGCGGCGGCGTGAGCTTGCCGGCGAGCTCGGCCAGGGTGGTGGCGGTCTCGGCACCCTTCTTCGACGCCGCCTCGAGCGCCGCCGCGCTCAGGTCGTACGCGACCACCTCGTGCCCGCCCTTGAGCAGGCGCTCGGTCATGTTGGCGCCCATCTTGCCCAGGCCGATCATGCCGATCCTCATGAGCGCTCCTCTCGGTTGCGTTGCCCGCTCAGAAGGTAGCGGCTTTGTCGGTCAGCGACTGCAGCAGCTCGTCGAACGACTTGGCGAAGGAGTGCACGCCCTCGTCCTCGAGCGTCTGCTCGACGTCGGTCATGTCGATCCCCGCCTCGCGCAGCCGGTCGAGCGCGGCGGTGGCGGCGTCGGGGTCGGCGTCGACCGTCCGCTTCAGCGTCCCGTGGTCCTCGAAGGCGCGCAGGGTCCCCTCAGGCATGGTGTTCACGCTGGCCGGCCCGATGAGGTCGTCCACGTAGAGGAGGTCCGAGTAATCCGGGTTCTTCGTCGAGGTGGAGGCCCACAGTGGTCGCTGCACCCTGGCGCCCTTGGCCCGCAGCGCCTCCCAGCGCTCGCCCGCGAAGGTGCGGTGGAAGTGCTGGTAGGCCGACTGGGCCTGGGCCACCGCGCCGGTGCCCCGCAGCCCGAGCACGGCGGCGTCGCCCCCGTCGCCCCCGGCCAGGTCCTCCAGGCGTCGGTCCACCTCGGTGTCCACCCGGCTGACGAAGAAGGAGGCCACGCTGGCCACGTGCGGCAGCTCGGCCTGGCGGCCGGCGGCCACGAGGGCCTCGAGACCGCGCAGGTACGCCTCCATGACCTCGTCGTAGCGGTCGAGCCCGAAGATCAGCGTCACGTTGATGCTCCGCCCCTCGCCGATGAGCGTCTCGATCGCCGGGACGCCCTCGCGGGTGGCCGGCACCTTCACCAGCAGGTTGGGCTGCGCGATGGTGTCGTGGAACCGGCGGGCGTCGCGGACGGTGCCCTCGGTGTCGTGGGCGAGCGAGGGCGACACCTCGAGGGACACGAAGCCGTCCTCCCCGTCGCTCTCGTCGTAGAGGGGGCGCAGCAGTGCCAGCGCGTCCTGAATGTCGGTCGTGGCCATCTCCCAGTAGGCGCTCTCCACCGTGTGGTCCTTCATCAGGGCCCGGAACTGGTCGTCGTAGGTCGACTGGCCGGTCATGGCCTTGGCGAAGATGGTGGGGTTCGACGTGATGCCCCGCACCCCGAGGGCGACGAGCTCGGCCAGCTGGTTGTCGTGGAGCCAGTCACGGCGCAGGTTGTCCAGCCAGGGGCTCTGGCCACCGATCTCGTAGAGGTCCTGTAGTCGGGTCATCGGGTGATCCCCTTTCCTGGTCGCCGGTCGTCGCTGGTCAGCCGCGGCCGCGGGCCAGCAGCGCCCGCGCCCGCTCGACCACGTGGTCGGTGGTGAACCCGAACTTCTCCATCACGACCGGGCCCGGGGCCGATGCGCCGAAGTGGTCCAGGCCGATGGAGTCGTCGGCGTAGCGGTCCCACCCGAAGGTGGAGCCCGCCTCGATGCTCAGGACGGGCACGCCGGGAGGGAAGACGGCGGCCCGGTAGTCGTCACCCTGCTGCTCGAAGCGGTCCCAGGAAGGGAACGACACCACCCGCGCCCCCACGCCGGAGCCGCCCAGGGTGGTGGCGGCGGCCAGGCAGAGCTGGACCTCGCTGCCGGTGCCGACCAGGACGATCCCGGGCGGCCCGTCGCTGTCGGCCAGGACGTAGGCGCCCCGCGCCACCCCTTCGGCCGCCCGTTCCGCGGTCCCGTCGAGCACGGGGATGTCCTGGCGGGTCAGGACCAGGCCGACCGGCCCGTCCGCCTCCACCGCCAGGCGCCAGGCCTGCGCCGTCTCGTTGGCGTCCGCCGGCCGCACCAGGCTGAGGCCCGGCATGGCCCGCAGCGAGGCCAGCTGCTCCACCGGCTGGTGCGTGGGACCGTCCTCGCCCAGGCCGATGGAGTCGTGGGTCCACGAGTAGACGACATGGCAGCCGGTGAGCGCGGCGAGCCGCACCGCGGGGCGCATGTAGTCGGAGAACACGAAGAAGGTCCCGCCCACCGGCAGCACCCCGCCGTGCTGGGCCATGCCGTTCATCACCGAGCCCATGCCGTGCTCGCGGATCCCGTAGTGGACCTGGATCCCGCCCGGCGTCTCGCGTGACTGGATCTCGGCGCCCCTGACCTTCACGCCGTTGTTGCCCGTGAGGTCGGCCGAGCCGGCCAGGAGCCCGGGGAGGCGCGCCGCCGTGGCGTCGATGCACTGGTTGATGGCGTGACGGGTCGCCAGCTTCGTGCCGGCCTCGAAGCCGGGCAGGTCGTCGGCCCACCCCGGCAGGCCGTGCCCCGCCTGCGCGGCGTCCCAGGCGGCCCGGTCGCCCTTCCAGGCGGCGAAGCGATCGGTCCAGGCCGCGTGGAGCTCGGCCCCGCGCGCCACCTGCTGGCCGTAGAACTGGCGCACCTCGTCGGGCACCCAGAACGTCTCGTCGGGTGGGAGACCCAGGATCTCCTTGGTCACCCGGATCTCGTCGGCCCCGAAGGGGCTCCCGTGCGCGCCCGCGGTGTCGGTCAGCTTGGGTGACGGCCACCCGATGTGGCTGCGCAGNNCCTCGAGCGCCTCGCGGATGGCCGCTTCCAACCCGTCGACGTCGTTGGCCATCTCACCCAGGTTGTGCACCCGCCAGCCGTACGCCTCGAAGCGCTCGGGCACGTTGTCGTCGTAGGCCAGCTCGGTCGGGCCGTCGATCGTGATGTGGTTGTCGTCGTAGAAGGCGAGCAGGCGCCCCAGGCCGAGGTGGCCGGCCAGCGAGGCCGCCTCGTGCGAGACGCCTTCCA